>NZ_JBCOMI010000030.1:0-48977 GCF_040924245.1 Ruminococcus sp. J1101004sp1_RTP21198st1_B9_RTP21198_201120
CCTGCCTATATTTTAACACAATGAAAGGAACCTGCGAACAGATTCCTTTCCATTTTTTTCTTAAGTTTATGATGTTGTGCTATGCAGGTGAGTCAGCATTGCTTCAGCTTACAGAAAAAAACCTCCGGTGGTATAATTAATGTAGGTTCGCCAACCGCACTAATATACACAGGAGGTATCCATATGGATAATAATAGTTTATCACATACAAAGTGGAATTGTAAGTATCATATTGTTTTTGCACCAAAATATAGAAGAAAAGTAGCATATGGAAAAATTAAACAGGATATAGCAGATATTTTGAGTATGTTATGCAAAAGAAAAGGTGTAAAAATTATTGAAGCAGAGATATGTCCAGATCATGTACACATGTTAGTAGAAATTCCGCCAAGCATAAGTGTATCGTATTTTGTAGGGTACTTAAAAGGAAAGAGTACATTAATGATATTCGAAAGACATGCAAATCTGAAGTACAAATATGGAAACAGACATTTCTGGTGTCGCGGATATTATGTAGATACGGTAGGGAAAAATGCAAAGAAAATACAGGAATATATAGCAAATCAGTTACAGGATGATCTGGAATATGATCAAATGACACTGAAAGAGTATATTGACCCGTTTACGGGTGAGCCAGTAAAACGTAACAAATAAAGATAAGCCCGAAAGGGCTTTGTAGGTAAATGATGTTGCGCTTGGCGAACCTATTTCGATGAGTCTTTAGACTCCAGTGCCGGTAATAGACCCTTATAGGGTCAAAGCAAACCACCGGCTAAGCCGGTGGTCGTGATTATACTAGGGAGGTGTATTTATGCACAAAAAAAGTGTGCCATTGATTCGCCAGATGGGGACAACAGACTGTGGTATAGCAGCATTGACAATGATCTTCCAATATTATAAATATAAGATAGATATTAGTGAATTAAAAGCTACAACAAGTATTGGAAGAAATGGTATGTCTTTAGCAAAAATGAAAGAAATTACGGAAGAACATAATTTTTCATTCAAGGCGTATGGAAACTACGAAACCGAAGAAAATTTGATAAAATGTTTACCGATTATCATGTGTTCAAAAGAAAATCATTATGTTGTAGTTGCGGAGAAAAAATATGGGAAATATATACTTTTAGATCCTTTAAAAGGAAAAGAAAAGGTTGATTATTCATATATTAAAAAGAATTTTTTAGATGTACTTGTATGTGTTCGACCAACAGAAAAGAATTATAAACGTGAGAAACGTGAGTCTTTTCTTATACCTATAAATAAAAGCAAATTATTTCTGGCAAGTATTCTAACGTTGGTTACACAGGGAATTATATTGATTCCACCGCTCATTATAAAAAAAATAGTCAATGAAATAACGTATGATACATTAGGCTTCAATTTTGTAAAATATGCGTTACTGATATTATCAGTGGCATTAAGTTATTTACTTGCAAATTTAGCTAAAAAAAGGGTAATACTTATTTTACAGAATAATATATACAAAGATACTATATTTTTAATGCTGAATAAAATATTTGATATTGATTTAAGTTATTTTGAAAGCCATTCATCAGGAGATATTGAAAATCGCTTTAATAGTGTCAGTGATATATACGAATTTATATCAACAGCTCTAATTTCAACAGTGATAGATGTGGTTACTGCTGTTTTTTGCGGAATAATGATGATAACACAGTCAATACCATTGTTTGCAGTTATAATAGTAATGACTGTTATACAGATAACAATAGTAATGATTTTAAATCAAAAAGCTAGAATAAAGGTTAAAAATTATATTGCAGATCAGAGTGCATTACAGGCACGAATGGTAGAAACTTTGACTAATATCCAGCAAATAAGGTGCATGAGAATAGAGAATATGCTGAGTGATAGTCTGAAACAGGATTATAAGCATTTAATTAAGAGATTACGTGAGCGTGTACAAATAAGTGATATTATGGAGTCGGTGGTGGGGGCTTTTTCAATAGCTTCTTCATTGATACTTTACGTTATAGGAGGATACTTGGTTTGTGATAATAGGTTGGAATTAGGAACGTTAATAGCCTTTGTCACACTTGCCGGATATTTTACAGGTCCATTTCAAACTCTATCTTTGGTGGTACCTCAAATTAATGTTTTAAAGGAAACAATGATTCGTTTAAAAGAGTTAATGAATTATAAATCTAACCGTAAAAATGGTACTCAGCATATTAATTCATTTGAGTCTATGGAAATGCAGCAAGTAACATTTTCTTACTATGGAAGCACGAAGCCAGATGTAGAGAATGTTAGTATGATGCTAAAAAAGGGGGAGAAGATAGCATTTGTAGGAAGTTCAGGAAGTGGAAAGACTACAATTACAAAATTATTATTGAACGTCTTTTCTCATTATCAAGGACAAATTTTAGTAAACGGGGAAGATATAAAACAAATATGCAAAGAGGATATAGATCGGATATTTGCCATAGTTACTCAGGTTCCAATGGCAATGAATGGAACAATTAGAGAAAACGTGGATATTACAAATACGTTGACAGATGAGGAAATATATCATTATTTAGATTTAGTAGAACTGAAAGATGATATAGAAAAATTCCCATTGGGACTTAATACATTTGTGGGAGAAAATGGACAGAACATTTCAGGAGGACAAAAACAGCGTATTGCTATAGCAAGAGCATTGGCACTGAAACCGGAAGTTATTATTTTTGATGAAGCCACAAGCAACTTAGATCCTCTTACAGAACGAAGAATATGTAATAATTTGAAACAACTACATATTACCCAGATTGTAGTTACACATAGACTGAATGCCATACAAGATGCTGATACAATATACGTAGTTGAAAAAGGAAAAATAATTGAATCCGGAACACATGTGGAACTACTTCAGTTAAAGGGCGCATATTATGATAGTGTAAATAATTAAGAACAGGTGAAAGTCAGATAATGGCTTTCACCTGTTCTTTTAAGAGATCTTTTCTTCATACGGATCAATATGTTCAATAGGTATCTCTAATATGACCTTTAAGCCATGAGGAAGTATATTTTCATATTTGATATTTCCGTTATGGGCGGTTAATATTTGGTAAACCAATTTTAGACCAAATCCATGAACAGACTCCCCATTTGAATTGTACATATTATTAGGAAAAATACCACTATTCATTTTTTCTATTTGTGTAGAAGTCATACCGCCACCATTATCAATGACGGAAATAATACAGGTATCATTTTCTTTTAAAATTTCAACTGTTATTTCACAACCATGAGGATTATGATTAATACAATTTTGAATTAGATTGCTTAGCATTCTTGAAAAAAGTTCCGTATCTCCTTTGATCAATACTGGAATCGTATCAGATGATGAATGAAAATCAAAAGAATATTTGTTGTCTATTGGTCCATTCATAAAGCCAATGATTACTTGGCGGGCAATTTCCACAGGAGAAAAACTGGTTTTTATTAAAGGCTGCATAGAGTATTCTAGTCTTGAAGTTAAATTTAAATCTGCGATTAGGCTACGGAGTTTTTCGCTTTGTTTACGAATTATACTTGCTTGTAGTTGTACAGGTTGCGAAGCATCTTCATTTTTTTCGATTTCAGAAGCATATCCCAAAATAATAGAAAGAGGTGTCCGGACATCATGCGAAACACCATTAATCCATTCGGCACGCGCCTGTTCTTTTTGTAGAAGATGTTTTCCAGCCTTATTTAGTTCAGCATTTATACTTGAAAGTTCACCTGTTTCTGAAAGGGTAATGGGTTTTCCCTGAGCAATAGAGTCAATACCGTCAATGATTGGCACTATAGATTTTTCTATTTTATGTGTATTACGCCAGAATAATATAAATATCAGTAATATATTAAAACAAATCATTAAAAAGATACCGACTATTAGGCTGTGAATATAATTAATATCTATTGAAAAATTGTATTTTGTTATACTATTAGGTTCGCACCCGATAACCAATAAGCCGGCAGAATGTTCTTGGATAAAAACAGGATATTCTTGTAAGTACCACCGACTAAACTTGGCTATTTGTAAATTTGAATAGGTTCTTGGCAATTCTTCGGGTAAAAATTTTTCCCAAATGACATTTCCTTGTTCGTTTAAAATCATCGCCCAGGCACTTTTATTTTTTAGAATATTTTCTATATAATCAGTAGAAGAAATTGTTCCATCTACATTGAGCGTGATATTTTTGCTAATGGTTTGGACGGGTATATCTGGATCAGTAGAATTATTCCATGCCATGAGTAAAGTCCCACATATTAAAATAATATTTAGTACAAAAAATAAAATCAATATAATAAGGGTGGAAAGAAGATATTTTTTAAAAAAACGCTTGGCAAGCTTCATTATTTTACTCCTTTCACTAGCAATTTATATCCTAGCCCCTTAACTGTTAGCAGTGAAACAGGAGAAGAAGGATTTTTTTCGATTTTTTCTCGAAGATGCCGAATGTGTGTCATGAGGGTAGTTTCATACCCTTGCCACATTTCACCACAAGCAGTTTGGCAAAGAGTTCCTATTGTTACAATGTGATTGGCATTATCTACAAGTTTTAATAATATATTGTATTCTTTAGCAGTCAAAGGAATAATTTTATTTTCACGATGTATTTCTGCCTTATCAATATCTATAAAAGAATTTTCTAATTCTATAATTCGTTTCTCTGTAGGATAACTTCTTTTTAAAATAGCTTGAACACGTAACAATAGTTCTTTAGGCAAAAATGGTTTGATTAAATAATCATCTGCTCCCAATTCAAAACCAGAAAAACGATCTTCGGCTGCATCTTTGGCGGTCAGCATAAGAACCGGAAGTTTACTGAGGGCTCTGATTTCTTGCAATACCTCAAATCCGTCCATACCAGGTAACATAACATCAAGAATAACCATGTCAGGTAGAGTTTCTCTTATTATTTGTAAAGCCATTTCTCCAGATGTTGCGGTCATTATTTTTGTATAGCCTGCTCTTTCAAATATTGTTTTAATAAGGGTGAGTAGTTCTTGTTCATCATCAACGATAAGTATAAATTTATCATACATATATTTTTATCTCCTAAAATTTTATAGTTTAAATTATTATACATCTTGTGGAAAAAGAAGTATAGAGAAAGAGGAAAATCTCAAGGTTACCTCAAGGTTACTTCAAGGAAATCTCAATGTAGTTGGTATATAATTACAGTATAAAAAAAGGAGGTATAAAAAAATGAGTGAATATATTATTCAAACCAATAATTTAACAAAACAGTATGGAGAGCAAAAGAGTGTTTCTGCAATGAACTTGCATGTGAAAAAAGGAAGAATTTATGGACTGTTGGGACGTAATGGAGCAGGAAAAACGACTACAATGAAAATGCTGTTAGGATTAACAAAACCGACATCGGGAAACATAAAAATATTTGGGAAAAGTATGGAAACCAATAGTAAAGATATTTTACCGCATATAGGTAGTTTAATAGAATCACCAGGATTTTATCCTAATTTGACTGGGACTGAAAATCTTCGTATTTTTGCGGAGCTTAGAGGATTAAATAAAAGTAAGTGTGTAAGAGATGCTTTGGAAGTTGTCGGTTTGCCCTATCGTGATAAAAAGTTATTTGCGGAATATTCACTTGGGATGAAACAACGACTGGCCATTGCATTGGCAGTTATGCACAATCCCAATTTGCTGATATTAGATGAGCCTATTAATGGTTTGGATCCTATAGGTATTGCAGAGGTACGTTCGTTTATTAGAGAGTTATGTGATGTTCAGGGAAAAACTATTTTGATTTCTAGTCACATATTATCAGAGATAGAATTACTGGCAGATGATATAGGGATTATTGATAAGGGAATTTTACTTGAAGAAGAAAGTATGAAAGAATTGGCGAAAAAAAATAGTCGCTATGTCAATTTTATGGTATCGGATAGCCAGCGCGCAGCGGAAATTTTAAGAAAAGAATTTGAATGTGATGATTTTCAAATATGTGATAAAAATAGACTTCAATTATATAATACAACAATCCCTAGATCAGAAATTACTTATGTTTTTGTAAAGCAAGGATTGGAAATTACAGAAGTTCATTTATGCGAAGAAACATTGGAAGATTATTTTAAAAGGGTGACCGGAGGTGAAGGAATTGCTTAAATTAGTTAAGGTTGAATTTCAAAAACTGAAAAGAAAAAAGTTTATTCTTTTAGTAACTTTAGCTGCATTTATGTTTCCGCTTCCATTGGCTTATTTAATGACAACACCAGCTATGATGGAGCAATATATTGATAAAGCGGACGCATTTGACGGACTATTTAATATGGTATTGGGGTATGGAATCCAATTTTTATTACCCTGTATTATCGGAGTAGTAGCTGCTATGTTGTTTTTTATTGAACGTGATAATGATACATTTAAAAATATTAAAACAATCCCACTATCCAGTACGCAAGTAGTTACAGCAAAAATTATAGTGCTATTTATTATAGGCGTTGTATTTTGCATAGCATCAACGGTAGCAACAGTTCTGGTTGGTATGTTTACGTTAGATGTATACGGTTTAGGATACAAAATATTTCTGGCGGTTGAAACAGGAATATTTATTACCGCAGGAACATTACCATTGATTGTTATAGTGGTATTTTTTAGTCGTACTTATGTTTTCTCTGTTTTATTATGTATTTTTTATAGCGTTTTAAATATGAGTGCAACAGCACTTTTCGATGCATTACCAAAGACAATATTATGGTTACTTCCTACGCCGCTTACAACATTTTGGAGTGCTGGAGATATGAAAAGACATGGAATTAATATGAACCTTGTACAAATGAATGGATTAATTCCTTCAACTTTTCAAGTAATATTAATTCTTGGGATTATGGCAGGAATTTCAATACTATTAATTGACTGTTTGTACAAGAAAAGGGGGGAATAAAATTGAGGACTATTGTAAAAACAGAATTATTGAAATTAAAACGTTATCATATTATATGGGCGGGGATAGCTCTTATGCTACTCTCTGTTCTATTGACACTTTTTACTTCTATGGCTAATGATGGATCTGTATGGGATTTTCGATACTTAATAGAGCAGGTAATCAAAAATAATATGTCAATGATTTTCCCAATGTGCATAGCTTTGATTGCTGGATATATTATATCGCGGGAAGAAAAAGACGATGTTTTGAAGAATATTATTACCATTCCAATTTCATTTAAAAAGTTGTTGGTAGGAAAACTTATTGTATGTGCAATGTTATCAATATTATTTGGGCTTATTTGTACGATATTTACGTTAATTGCAGAGTGTATAGTTGGTTTTCCTGGATTTACAGTAAATTTGGTAATCCAAGGGCTAGTACAAATAACATTGGAAAATTTACTTTTGTATCTAGCGGTATTACCAATTATTGTTATAACAAGCAGACTATCAGGCGGCTTTATGATAGGTGTCATTGTTGCTTTTGTGTATGGATATGGAGGTATGTTTGCAGCAGGAAATATGACATTGGCTAATATATATCCTATTACTGCAAGTCTGGGATTAATTGGGTATAGAAGTTATGATACATCCGTACAATGGAGTTTTCCATTGTGTTTATGTAGCTTGATAATTATTGTCGCTATTTCTGTAATTTTAGTCGCAACAATGAAAGAAAAGGAGAACAAAAAAACTCGTACAAAAACAAAAAAAGTCAAACCAAAGAAAGGGTGGTTATAAGTGAAAAAAAGTTGTTTCTTTATTCTAATGTTTTGCTTGTTATTGTCTGGGTGTTCAAAAGAGGAGGTGTTGGAAAAATATAATGCAGTAGTCGAAAAGGTGGGAGAAGTACAATTAACCAATGATATAAACCTGCAAGGGAAAAGAGATTATGGGGAAGATTATTATACGGGGACATATCAAGCAGAGTACAAAAAATTTTCTGATACAGAATATCTTTTTGGAGGAACAACAATAGAAAGAGCGGCAGGGAAGCAGGTTGAATTGTTTTGTAACCTAGAAATAACAAAAGGAGAAGCTGAAATATTCATTATTTCTGGTAGCAATGAACCTAAAACTTTAATAAAAACAACAGGTACTTATGAAAATACAATAACATTACCAGATGGCAGTAATTATATCGGGATTGTAGGTAATGATTTTTCAGGAACAGTAAAAATAGAAGTGAAATAAAGATAGAAAATGCTAAAAATGGGTAAATTTGGAAGATACAGGTTTGGTTGCATTTTACTGTGGTAAAAAGTATATGAAGAGTGGAATGGCGGTTGTTTAATACTGCCATTCTTTTTTTTGAAAATGCCTCTATGGGAATTATTACACAGGGAATCGAAAAAATTACATGTAGATGGGATAGTACATTAAATATGGTAAAATATAATCATAATATGAGATCGGAGGTATATTCTATGAAGAAACTATTTAAAGTATTCAGCCTAATGCTGGTGGTGATAATGGCTTTTCCATTCTCTGTTATGGCAAGCGAAAATGACCAGCAAAGAAGTGATTTGATTGGTGCAGAAGAAAGGGATTTTGAAAAATTGATTGCAGAAATCCAGAACATTAAGGCTACTCACCCAGATTATTCAGAAGAAATGCTCATGTCTTTTTTGGAAGCCAATCATCAAGATGTGGAAAGGGGGATTATAGATATTTGGAATGCGCTTACAGATTCAGAAAAGAAACTATGTATTCGTTATCCTTTTGATGCCCTAAAGGTAAATAAAGCAAAAAATATTGCTACTTCGCAGACAGAGGCAAAATTTGGGACAAATGGTTTAGGAAATAGAAGTGATGCTTTTCGTCATGGAATTTGGAATGCTGAAATGACTGTTTTAATAGGAAAAGAAAGAGCAGAGTTATTTGCAACTGCTCATGAAGACAAAGATGTTACAGGAACAGAATCAGACGGATATCCAAAAACAGCACATAGAGATATGGACTTACATAACAATGAAGTGGGAAGAGAAATAGGAGAAAAAAATAAAGAAGCTTCTGAAAGTGAAATGGCGGATATTATTTATCAGGAAATATATTCCGCAACAACATCATTTATATGGCTACATGAATAAGATTTGAGCAGTGCGATTGCACTGCTCGTCTTCGTATTTTGCATATTTTGCGTAATTGATTACTTCTATTATTTGTATCGCTATGAATGAAATAGGGTAGCATGATAGTACAACATGATTAAGAGGTAGGCAATTATGGAAAGTCGTATTAAACAATTACGTGAGAAAAGAGGGTTAATACAGGAAATCCTTGCAGTAGAATTAGGGATAACACAGCAAATGTTGAGTAAGTACGAAAGAGATGTTACGTTAATAAAAGTAGATATTCTGAAAAAGATTGCTGCTTACTTCAATGTAACAACAGATTATTTGCTGGGAGTTTCAGATGTAAAAAGAGATTTGAATGGGCAGATGAAAATGAACGAAGTACTAGACGAATATTACGATTTAGTGGAAGTGTATAAAGAGTTAGATCCATGTGATCAGGAGATGATTTGGTCAATTATACAAATAGTAAAAAAAACGAGTGAGAAGAAAAAATCAGCAAACATGCAGAAGAGAGTGGAGTGAATGTTAAATATAGCAATTTGTGATGATGATATTCAAATAACTGGAAAAATCGAAAGACTTCTCCAGGATATAGCTAAAAGAAATTTTGTTGATACTGAAATAGAAGTATTCTGGAATGGAAAGAGTTTAGCAGATGCTATCGCAGCAGGTGAGAGGTATGATGTTATTTATCTGGATATAGAAATGGATAAAGAAGATGGTATTTCGGCAGCTAGAAGAATTAGAACATACGATAAAAATGTGCGAATTATTTATGTTACGAGCCATGAAAGTTATATGAGGGAATCCTTTGAGGTAAGACCGTTTCAGTTTCTTGTAAAACCTGTAACAGATAAAATAATGGAAAAGTGCTTTAAGTCGGTATATGAAGACATTAATAGTGAAGATTTTTATTTTC
Source organism: Ruminococcus sp. J1101004sp1_RTP21198st1_B9_RTP21198_201120 (assembly GCF_040924245.1). Classification (NCBI taxonomy): domain Bacteria; kingdom Bacillati; phylum Bacillota; class Clostridia; order Eubacteriales; family Oscillospiraceae; genus Ruminococcus; species Ruminococcus sp. J1101004sp1_RTP21198st1_B9_RTP21198_201120. Next base: position 9,947 of record NZ_JBCOMI010000030.1, read on the forward strand.
GCTATAGTTATCAACGTATGAATCATAAAGTACCAATCAAGGATATTTTATATTTTGAAAGCAACAAACGAAAAATATTTATTGTAACGGAACAAGAAATCCTTGAACTGTACGGAAAACTTAATGAGATTGAAGAAACCCTTAAAACATGTAAAATTTCTTTTTTGCGAGTTCATCAGTCTTTTCTGGTGAATTATAAACATATATCCGGACAATCTTATGATTCTGTAGTAATGGATAATGGACAAAAAATTTCAATCAGTGAAGACCGGAGAAAGATAATTAGTGAACAATATTGTTCTATGGAGGATACGTTTTATGTGGACGAATAGGGTATTAATGTGTGGGATAGATATATTGCTTTGCCTTTGGGCAGTATATTTATTCTTTTTTTATTTCGATATATTTTTTGCTCGTAAGAGAAAAAGGTATTTGTCGGTGATCGGTATAACGCTGTTCGTGATTTGGCAATTTGGAATAACAACGATTATTAGTTTTCCTGCCTACATCAATATTGCTGTGACGATTATGTTTACGTTTTTGGCAGTTATGATGACTTATGAAGGTAGATGGTGGAACAAAGGTGTATTTGTAATTACCTTTAATGCGATTTGGATGTTGATGGAAACCCTGTGCAACTATATTTTGCTAACATACTGCCCTCAATATGCTGCAGTTCGCCAAGTAGGCTCTTTCGTTTCAAAAATATTTTTTAATGCAGTAATTCTTGCATTAAAGAAAGTGTTCACAGATGATGATATTAAGGAATTGCCGGTCAGATACAGTATTTTACTTGTGTTGATCCCAACAGGAAGCATTTATATCATGAACAATATATTTATGCTTGGATTTGCAAATAATAATGGACGTACTCGTATAAACTCTACATTTACTGTACTTATTTTACTTGGTATGAACATATTGATATTTTATGTCTATATGAAGTTGGCTGATGATTTGCGGTTAAGGAGAATGGCAGCAGTATATGAACAGCAACTGGAATTATGCGAACGTCATCAGCAAGAAAGAGAACTTTCAATGTTGCAGTTGCGGGATATAAAACACAATATGAAGAATAATCTTATTTCCATTCTTGCTTATGCAGAAAATAAAGAATATGAAAAAATGACAGGTTTTATTGAAGAAATTATGGGAGAGGGCGGTATGGTGATTGCCTCAATATCGAATAGTGGGAATATTGTGATTGATTCACTTATTGGATATTGGTATGTAACTGCCCAAAACAAAAGAATAATTTTTAAAACGGATATTTGTATTCCGATGATAATGCCTTTTAAAGGAGCTGATCTGAGTCTGATATTGGGAAATTTACTGGAAAATGCAGTGGAAGCAGCAGAGAAGGTTGAAGAAAATAGATATATAAATGTCAAAATGAAATTTGATAAAAATAATCTATTATTGTTCGTAGACAATAGTTATAAAGGGAAGCTGTTAAAAACAAGAGATAACCGCTTGAAATCTACAAAGTCAGATGCAGAAAATCATGGAGTAGGTTTAGCCTCTGTGTATCGGGCAGTAGCAAAATATCATGGATCAGTGGTAATAGAGGATTCAGAACCAGGAAAATTTAAAATTCGGATAGTCTTATATAGTAATGTGCAGGAATAATTACATGAACACTCGAAATAATTACATAAAAAATAATGAGAAAGGAAAGAATGGTAAAATGGAAAGATAAATTTGGTATGCGGTATGGGGACTGATATATGGATAGCGTGAAAATATTGCTGTTTAGTGATGATGAGAAACTGTATAACAGTACTGAAAGGATTATTGGGAAAAAACACCAATTAAAATGGTGTACTTATCAACAGTTGGAAAACAATAGATATCCAACGGCAGATGTTGTGATTTTCCATTTTACTAAAGAGATAATAGAGAGGGAAAGGGCATTTGCGGCTATTATAAAAATAAAAGGGAGTTTGGGGCATTTAACGCCTATTCTTGCTATTAGCGAAGGGGGATCAATACAGGATATTTTTTCTATACTGAAAGCAGGAGCTTACGATTATATAGAAACAATAGATAACACACGAAAATATAAGAAAAAGATAGAGAACCTGATTTTATGGAATTGGTATATAAAAAAACATACATCAGCAAAAAAGAGGCAATGTTGAGAAAGAACCGGAGAAACATTGCTTCTTTTTTGCTGCCTTTTTGGGAAAAATTACATCAATACTCGGTTTTTTTACAAGAGAACCGAATGGGAGATTTTTTGTAGTAATGTATTGGTAAACAAATGAAAGGAGATTTTAATTATGAAATCTAAAAATTTAAAAAATCAGCCAGCAAAAGTATTAGCAAATTTATCTCTGAAACTTGGTAAAATGTCAGCGGACAGTGCTTGCTGTTATATTTATCATCAGCCAAAGATGCCAGAAGCATTGAAAAAAATGAAGAAACTTTAATTTCATGGGAAGATTATCGGAAAAAATAACAAGATACGTTATTGATGCCGGTGCAGTTTCAGAGGAATTGTATGCAGTATATCAATATGGATTTCAGATTGGATTAGAGATGTTAATTTGCCTATTCGTCTGTATGAGTATAGCGATATACTTGCATACAATCCCAGAATTCCTTGTGTCTACAGGTGTTTTTATGTTTTTAAGAACCTATGCTGGTGGTGTACATCTGAATAGCTTTAAGGCTTGTTTTATATGCTCTGTTACTGTTCAAGTTATGATTTTGCAAATTAATAACAAATATCCATTAGAGCTGTTTGTGGCTTGGGGGATTATTTTGGTCAGTTCCATTTGTATATGGAAACTTTCTCCTGTAGAAAACATTAACCATGAGTTGAAAAAAGAAGAAAAGGAACATTGCCGAAAAGTAACAGGTAAAATACTAGGAGCTATTTTCATTGCTGCTGGCTGTTGTACAGCTTTAGGTATGAAAAAATATTTATCCTTGATTGCGTTGACAGCGTTGACCGTTTTTATATCACAATGTATCGGCATCATAAAGTATAAAGTTGAAAAAGAGAAAAATTAGCGGGAATGATAAAATATTATTGTTTCCGCGTTTTTTATTTAAAATGGTAAAACTGTACAGAAATATAGAAAAGACTGTTGTGGGAGGAAAAGATGCAGAATATTTTTTCGGAATACAAAGATACCATAATTGTTGTTGACCTCATGAATCATCAAACAACTGATTTACTTGCCTGTCTCTGAATTAACCTGTATACTGCCATCAGCATACAAAAGGAAAGCGTGTGAAGAAACAGTTAGTCATCCGTCAACGCATCGATATGCACTGTACAGGATGTAAGCAAGAGATATTTACAACCAAGGCATTGGATGAGATCCATAAGGCATCTGCAGGAATCCCACGGATGATCAACCGTGTCTGTGAAAAAGCTTTGATGTATGCGTTTCAAAATCAGAAACGATTGATCGATGATTATATGATCAAGTTCGTTGTGGAACACGAGATGCTTAGGATGGTAACTTCATAAAGCAGGTACCGCCTGGAAACAGGCGGTATTGCCTAACTGACTGGTGACAGAAAGTTAACCAAACGAGCGTCAACTGATGTGAGCAATCTTGTGACATCTCATGAAATCACTAACACATAATATTGAGAAAAGAAAGGGAAAACTTTAGCTTGCTTTTATACCTTTTAGCTTAAAAATCAATTTTAGAAGGATGCCGCGGCTGACAGTCAGCATAAAATTGCTTTGAAAGATAATGGACATGGGATAACAAGATAGAGAAAAAATTATAGAGGAAATTAAGATAGATGTTGACTTGTACAAAAAACATCTGGTAAGTAATAGAGCTTTATATAACGATATCAAGAATTCTTAATAGGATTATAATTAAATAGCACGAAAAGGCAGAAGTGTTTGTATATATAAAAGTTCTTATGAAAATCTTAATAGTTTTTAATGAAAATCATAATGAATAAATAAAGGAAATTTGTTATAATTCAAATTATGGAAAGAGGGTGATGATGGTATGTGCGAAAAAATATTAGTTATAGATGATGAGAAGGATATAGCAAATTTACTGGAAGTTTATTTGCAAAATGAAAATTACATTGTTTATAAATATTACTGTGCTAAAGATGCAATACCTTGTATTGAAAAGGGCGATATAGATCTTGCTATTCTTGATATTATGCTCCCGGATATAAATGGTTTTTCCTTATGTCAGCGTATTCGTGAAAAATATACTTACCCCATTATTATGCTAACTGCCAAAATTGAGGAAACAGATAAAATTACTGGACTTACATTAGGTGCCGATGATTATGTGACAAAGCCATTTCGTCCTTTGGAAGTGGTTGCCAGAGTAAAAGCCCAGCTACGACGCTACAAAAAATATTCATCCGTTACAAGTGAAGAAGGAATAAAGCCAGAACTTTCATACAATAAATTACGATTGAACGTGCAGACACATGAATGTCTATTGGATGGTGAGAATGTGTCGCTGACTCCGACCGAGTTTTCAATTCTTAATGTTTTGTTGGAAAATGCCGGGACGGTTGTAAGCATTGAATATTTATTTCATGCAGTATGGAAAGAGGAATATTATTCAAAAAATAGCAGCACTATCACAGTGCATATCCGACATTTGCGTGAAAAATTAAAAGATACTTCTGATACCCCGAAATATATCAAAACAATTTGGGGAGTAGGTTATAAAATCTGAAAGGAGAACCCATGAAAAGAAAGCGAAAATTTGGGGTGTCAGTTCTTTTTTTGATTTATCTGGCACTTTTGGTTTGGATAATATTATTTAAGCTGCAATTCAATATCAATGATTTAGACACTGTAAGAAAGATAAATATTATTCCATTTTATTACGATAAAGAGATTGGAGTAGATTTTCACATAAAAGAAGTTCTTGAAAATTTATTGATTTTTGTCCCAATGGGCATATATCTGCAAATGCTTTTGTTTAAGAGCAAATCCTATTTGAAATTATTGATAATTGCTGGAATAAGTCTATTGCTGGAAATTACACAGTATATACTTGCTATTGGTAGTTCTGATATTACCGACCTGATTACTAACACAGCAGGCGGTCTTTTGGGTATTGCTTTATATTCTATTGTGGCTCGATTGCTAAAAAGTCGAGAAAAAGCAGATAAATTATTTTTGGTTATTGCTGTAATTGTGAGCACCTTCATAATCGGTCTGTTGGCACTTCTTTTATTTTTAAATTGATTGGAGGCGTGCTTATGAAAAAAAAGCAACTTACTACGGAAAAGCGGCTTGGAGTACAATTATATTTAGTACTATTTTTATATACTGTAACTGGTATAGGACTGGAAATTTTGGCAGAATTCATTTTTCCGAAATTCGATAGCAAAATTTTATCATGGCTATACTGGCGTATAGATATGATTTTTATTTTCTATCTAATCATTGGTTTTGTATGTATATTTAATTACTTCTGGAAAAAACCATGGGGATATTTGGATGAAGTTATTTCCGCAACACAGACAGTTTATGAGCAGAATGATCATCCTGTAGCATTGTCTGATCCCCTTAAAGAATTAGAGGAACAACTTAACCAGATTAAACTGTCTGTGTTGTTAAGCAAACAGGTAGCAAAAGAAGCTGAGGATAGGAAAAATGAAATTGTTATGTATCTGGCCCACGATATACGCACTCCCCTAACAACAGTGATTGGATATTTAAGTTTACTCCACGAAGCACCGGATATGCCTGAAAAACAGAAAGAAAAATATGTTCAAATTGCATTAAGTAAGGCTGAACGACTTGAAAAGCTTATCAATGAATTGTTTGAAATTACAAAATATAATGCACACACTGTCTCGTTAAAGAAAGAAAAGGTAGACTTACAGTGTTTGTTGGCACAGGTAGTTGATGAAATATATCCCTCTTTATCTGCAAAAGGCAATTCGGCTGCTTTTACGGTTGATGATGATTTAGTTGTATATGCTGATCCGGAAAAGCTGGCAAGGGTTTTTAGTAATCTTTTGAAAAATGCAGCGGCATACAGCTATCCTAATACAGAGATTATTATAACTGCAAAGCGTTGTGGTAATAGCGTTCAAATAAACTTTGAAAATCATGGACGGACTATTGAACCTGAACAAATTTCTGGCATATTTGAAAAATTCAATCGCTTGGATGAAGCCCGCCTTTCTGATACAGGCGGTGCAGGATTAGGACTGTCGATTGCAGAGGAAATTATACGATTACATGGTGGAACCATTACTGCGTTTAGCGAAAATGAGATGGTGTCTTTTGTGATTATGCTTCCCATTTCTGATTAGGCATTTAGAAGTAAAATCTTAGGAATTTCTTAGGAGATTTTGTTCCATATCTTTGAGATTAAACTGTTTTTGTTCGGTACAATAGTTACTGAACAAGGACAGTTTTTTGTTTAAGAGAAAGGAGTACACCTATGGAATTAAAGATTGAACACATCAGCAAACAGTTCAAAGATAAAACTGCAGTCGATGATGTCAGCCTTACATTAACAACTGGCGTATGGGGATTATTGGGGGCAAATGGGGCTGGAAAAACCACTCTCATGCGAATACTTGCAGACATTATGACACCTAGTAGTGGTCGTATATCTTTGGATGGGAAAGACATTCATAAAATGGGAGCAGATTATCGCAATATCTTTGGCTTTTTGCCACAAGATTTTGGCTATTCCCGCGATTTTACGGTCAAAGACTATCTGGAATATGTTGCTGCACTAAAGGATGTGCCGCTCAGAGAAACCACAAAGAAAATCAACTATCTGTTGGATATTCTTACCCTTTCTGATGTGAAGCGAAAAAAAATTGCACAACTATCTGGTGGTATGAAACGTCGTGTAGGAATTGCACAGGCCATGCTGAATGACCCTAAAATTCTTGTTATGGATGAGCCAACAGCAGGACTTGACCCTGGAGAAAGAGTACGGTTTAGAAACTTCATTTCGGAATTTTCCCATGACCGTATTGTGTTGATTTCTACGCATATTGTTTCTGATATTGAATATATTGCAACTCGTAATGCGATTATGAAAGCTGGAAAGATTATTGATGTGGGAACAACAAGCGATTTGGTAAAACAGATTGAGGGGAAAGTATGGAGCTGTGCGATTCCTGCTCATAAGATGATGGACTATGAAATGCGTCTGAGGATTATCAATCAGCGAGGCGAGGACAATAATCAAATATCTATTCGTTATCTTGCAGAGCACTCCGAAGTAGAGGGTTCCATTCTTGCGGAGCCGCGTTTGGAAGATTTGTATTTATGGTTGTTTCCACAAGAAGATGTCGAAAGGGAGGAAAAATAATATGCGTTTATTTTGTTTAGAAGTAAAGCGTGTCCTGAAATCACGACGCACACTTATCTTAATTGCTGTGGCTCTGGTTATGTCTGTTGTTATGGCATATCTGCCGATTGCTTTTGAGTCCATAAATCGTCCAAACCCAGATGGAACAAAAACAGAACTTGATGGTATGGAGGCAATCGAATTTAAGCGTGATTTATATTCTGCTATAAATGGCGAAGTTACTCCAGAAAAAGTGAGTGAGGCTTTGAGAATTTATCAAAGTTTGATAAACGAATATGGTCCTATGGAAAGTGACACATTTCCGCTTTCTGTCAGTATTAAACAGATTGTACCTATTCGTCCATTGCTTAAAGCGTTGCCAGAACTATATGCTGATCCGTTAACTGGAATAGGACCTGATCTTATGGATATTGATCCAGAAGATGTTGCACAAAATTATTATCAGAAATGTGAAACTCATCTGGCAGATGTTATGAGGAATGAGCAACGCAATCATCCGGCCGCACAACAACAAGCCTTAGAACAATATAAAAAAGTCGATATGCCATTTCAACTTTATGCAGGATATTCCAAAGACGCGTTTGACTATGTTGAGCTTTATATTATGATTTTGGCAATTTTATGTGTTTCCATTATCACGCCTATTTTTTCTGGTGAATATCAATCAGGCGCGGATAGTATTTTGCGTTGTGCAAAGCATGGTCGTACCAGATTAGCTATTACAAAGATATTGGCTTCCAGTATGATTGTGATGGTTGTGTATACTATGTGTATTACACTGCACTTAGCAATTTCAGATATCACATTTGGAACAAATTGTTTACAATCTTCTGTTCAAATGTTGTTTTCTATTATTAACTTGCCAAACTGGGACTTAGCACAGATGCAGATTGTTATTTCGTTAGTAGGGTTGATATCTGTTTTAGCTTGTGTTTACTGTACTTTTTTTTTATCAGCAAAATGCAAAGATACATTGACGGTATTGTTGATTGCTATTGGCATAGTCCTTATTCCGACTTTTGCTTACACAGCATTAGGGGTAAATTGGATTTCAGCTATTTTTCCATCTGCGGGACTTGGTATGCAAAATAATTTTCTGTATCAACTTATCAATTTTAATTACCTACATATTGGGGGAATGAGTTTTTGGACACCGTATACTATATTAATTTCCGCATTGATTGAGATTCCTGTTTTCTTATTTCTTACAGTTCGAACTTATTGTAGGCACCAGATGTAAATATAAGGAAAAAGGGCTATATTCATAAAGTATAGAGGATTTATTACATCAAGTATCGAAATTGTTACATCAAAATATATTTTGGGGGATTTATTGATATAATCGGTTCATAATAAAAAATCCAAATGAAAGGAGTGTTTAGAGTGAAAGAGCAGAAAAAAATATCTTTAGAATCGCTGGTATCTGAAATCGAAAAAAATGGAAGAATTGGGCGCTTGGGTAAAGTTTTTAAGACAGAAAAAAATTATTATTTTTATGATACAGGAACTGGAAAAGTTGCCAAATTAAATTCGAACGTTTACATTGTACTGAAAAGTTTATTGGAGGGAATGCCAGTCGAAGATATTAAAAATCTTCAATTAAGTAAAAGTGAGTTTGAGGATGCAATTTCAGAAATTAAGTCGGCAATGGAAAATGAACATATTTTACAAGCTCCACCATTAAAAACGCTGACAGGTGATGCAGTAACAGAGTTAGATGATATTCTTGAAAATAAGGTTGAGAATGTTACTCTTGAAGTTACTGAAAAATGTAATTTACGTTGCAAATATTGTATTTATCATCCTTCTCATCCAGAATACAGGGCGTTCGGACATGAAAACATGAAATGGGATGTTGCAAAAAAAGCTATTGATTTTTTAAAAGAGCATTCCCAAAATGCAGAAAATAGGCACATTGGATTTTATGGTGGAGAACCTTTACTAAATTTTGAACTTATTGAAAGAGCAGTTGAATATGCTAAAAAATTATTTGGCGAGGATATGTCCTTTGCAATCACTACAAATGCAACATTGGTAAATGATAAGATCGCAGAGTATTTTGCCAAAAATAATTTCAATATTATTATTAGCTTGGATGGTCCTCAGGAAATGCACGATGCAAATCGGCTTATGGTTAATGGGACAGGTAGCTTTGAAAAAACAGTTATGGGAGCAAAAAAACTATTTGAAGCATTCCATAAGGAAGGAAAGAGTTCTAAGATTGGATTTAATATGGTTGTATCGGGACCAGGTTATCTTGAACAGTATACAAAAATTCAGGAGTTTATCGAAAAAAGTGAATGGATTCCCAAAGACGTTATGATTTTGACTGCAACGGTAGATCATGGACCGTCAGAGAGTGATTACTTTTTACCGCAAGGAAAAGAAGATAGATGGTTTATGGAAGAGTTTTATGAACCTTTAATGAAATGGGAAGAAGTGTATAAATCAAATCCAGATAATACAGAAAAAACTTTGTTTACGGATGGTTATATGGATAAGGGAATGATGATTATACACAAACGCTTGTTGACAGAAACACCTATTCAACAGTATGGAATGAATGGATGCTGCGTGCCGGGACAAAGAAGGATTTATGTCACTACAAAAGGTGAATTTTTACATTGTGAAAAAGTAGGAAATATACCTTGTTTAGGCAATGTGAATGAGGGATTTGATAAAGAAAAAATTAAGAAACTTTATGTTGAAGACTTTATAGAAGAAGCAAAAGAGTATTGTAAAGAATGTTGGGCAGTTAATTTATGTACATTATGTTATGTTAATTGCTACGATGCTAATGGATTACATCTTTCATATCGACATAATTCATGTCGAAACGAAAGAAAGTATTTGGAAGACAATTTAAGACGATATCATGCATTAATGGAGGCAAATCCAAGCGAATTGGAACAATATAATGAAATGGAAATTCATTAACAAAGGTAAATACGTTTATATTTACATAGATGTATTTAAATTACAAAGAAAGGAGGAATCGTTATGAAGTTTGTAAATCCAATTGGAAGAACACCTGGATCAGGAGTGCAGCCGAGAGCATGCATGTGTACTGATGGATATGCAGGTTACAGAGGCAATGATGATGGTTGTGTTCATTGTGGCTGTGGCTGTGGTGGCGAAGGAGAGTATCGTACAGGTAACAGAGTAAATGCTGTTGCTACATTCCGTTCTAGTACTCTCTAAGAGGTAGTAAAAACGAAGGCGTAGTACTATATGTGCTACGCCTTCACTATATAGGAGAAAAATCATGCTAAAAAAAATAAAAAGGAATATTTTTTTGATTTATTATACGATAAGATTAATTTGTAAAATATGTAAAGCAAAATTTATTCTGGCATTTATTTTGTCTATAATAAATGGAATTCTTCCTGTTTCGTCCTTATTGGTAATGCAACAGTTGTTAAATGAAATACAAAACAAGACACAATCATATCAATATGTGGTGTATCTTTTGATTTTATATTTCGGGCTAATTATCTCGGAATCGCTTTTACAGAATTTAGCAAGCTATAATTTAAACAATTTAAACAATCATTTAGTTTATGGAATAAATTACATTCTTATGAAAAAATGTGGGGATTTATCATTGGAAATGTTAGAGAGAACAGAAACATATGATATGATAAATCGTTTAGAACAAGAAATTGGAAATAAACCATATCAGACCATGCAAGGGGTATTAGGCTTAGCATCTAATTTAGTTTCGTTATTTTCAGCCGCAATGATACTACTTTCATGGAATCCAATTCTTGTGATTATAATGATTGCTGTGTCAATATTAATGTTTATAGGACAAATTTATGTTGGTAATAAAGAATTTCTAATGAGATATGAGCGCAGTGGAAAAGAAAGAAAAGCGTGGTATTATACATATTTACTTACACATGATACAGCATTTAAAGAGGTAAAAGCATATGGATTAAAAAAATATTTGCTGGATAAATATTGTAGCTTAGTCAAAACTTTCATAAAACAAGCCAATGAAATTGAAAAAACCAGAGCTGTTTTAAATATGATTATTTCGTTTATACAAGATATAGTTTGTATAATTATAATGATTATTGCAATATATTTGGCTTACGTAGGGAAAAAAATGATAGGAACCACTATGTCATATTTAAATGCTGTGTCCATGATGCAAAATGCTACAAATAGCATTGCCTCTAATGTTTATTCTATTTATAACGCAAATTTATATATACAATTACTAAAAGATTTTTTAGAAATAAAAGAAGGGGAGAATGCGTTAGGTGGTACAAAAGTAGATAATATAAAGACAATTGAACTAAGAAACGTATCTTTCGATTATCCTCAATGTAAAATGGCACTATCTACCATTAATTTAAAAATTAAATCAAACGAACAGATTGCAATTGTAGGAAAAAATGGATCTGGGAAAAGCACTTTATTTAAAATTTTATGTGGGTTATATAAACCTACTAGTGGGAAGCTATTTGTTAATAATCTTGATTTGGAGAATATTGATGTAAAGAGTTACAGGAATTGTATATCTGTTCTTTTTCAAGATTTTTTAAAGTATGAAGGTACATTGGAAGAGAACGTTTATATAGGAGATATTAGTACAGAAGTCGATGAAAATAAAATTAAAAATTCATTGTGCAAAGCAAACGTTGATTTTTTAAAAACCGAAAGAGGATACGAACTAAAAAGAGGATTAGGAAATTGGTTTGATGAAGGAGGTCAATTATCAGGTGGTCAATGGCAGAAAATAGCGTTAGCAAGAACCTATTATAAAAATGCAGATTTATATTTGTTGGATGAGCCTAGTTCCGCATTAGATGTAACAGCAGAAACCAAAATTTTTAAGAGTTTTTTTGAGGTGAGTAAAAATAAGATAGCAATATATATAACCCATAGAGTAAAAATTGCACAGGATGCTAATAAAATAATTGTATTAGATGGGGGTAAAATAGTAGGTATAGGAACACATGCAGAGTTATTGAAAAATTGTAGTGTATATCAAGATTTATATAATCAAGAGAACCTAAAAAATAAAGGGTAATGCATGATGCCTACTCTCCTTTTGGAAATAGAGAGAAATGCTGCTGTTCTAACATTTCCCAACAATTATTTATAGGATGAATATTCGGTGGATATGCACAACTTTAAAATTAGGCGCTTGCATAAAACGGAACATATCTAATCTGAAAAGTAAGAAGCATATTCATATTATTGTGAACTTCTGTGAAAATTAACGCTCGATTGAAACAACTGAGTGTTTTCAATGTTTCCATCGGATTTAAAGTAAAATTCTGAGAGTTAATTAACTCTACGAGGAATTTATAAAATTCACTGTAAACGGCTGAAATAAACTATTTTTAGAAAATGAGAGTTAATTTTTCAGGAAGTTCACAATTATAGAAAAGATGGCAGAGATAGAAATTATGTAAAAAGTAAAAATAACTAAAAAAGTGCCGGATGTTGGATATTTCGTTCGGTATTTCTTTCTGGAATGGGAACAGTTAGAAATTTATAAATCAAGAGGAGGCATACAGATGAAGTATGTTTTTCCAGAATATAAAGAGAATGTAGTTTTGGGCGATGGAAAACTGCAGTTAAATCCAATGTCCTATCAGGTTATTTACGAAGGAAAGGAAATAGATTTAACGCCCAGGGAATTTGAAGTTCTGTATCTTTTAGCCCAAAGGCCAAATTGGGTTATTCCAAAGAAGAATATCTATTGTTCGGTCTGGGAGAGTAATTATTATGATGATCAGATTCCGTACAAAACAGTGGAACACGTAGTATGGAAGATACGAAAAAAGATGGGGCATGATATTATAGAAACATTGATCAATGTAGGGTATAGACTAAAAAAGATGTAAAGGCAGGATAGTGTGAGTAAAAGTTTTTATATTCTGATTGAATTTTTGGGAGATACGCCATATAATATTGGCAACTATAAGAAAGCGCGTACATACGTCATTTGACTAAATATCACGTTGTAACTAGAAATTGAGATAAACTCTTACAGAGCTTTTGTGGACTATCCAAAGAAAAAGGAGGCTGACTATGAACGTATATGAAGAAATAGATCAGGAAACAATGATGTTGCTTTTAGATTCCTTGTGTAAACGGACAGTGGAGGGAAAACAGATATGGGAAAATATGGAGTATAATCCTATTTCCTTTTTACAGAAAGATATTTATGAAAAAGAAGGTACCTGTATATCACAAATGTTTGAAGCAACGACAGTGTTCAATAACATTGAATATGAATTAGAGCTTTCAGAGTCAATCGAACTTCCGTCTGGCAAGGGAGATATTTTTGGAACAATTTCTTATGAAACAGAAGACGGAAAAGAGAATACGTATGATTTCTCTTTGTCTTTTGATGTAGAGAAATATGATGATGCGAATGCGGAAGAATTGCAGGGGATTTTTGGGAGCTCAATCATTGTACAGTTTACAGATGCAATAGTGGGAATATTTGAAAATTCAGATGCGGTAGCTGAGGGATTTGCTTATGCAAGATACTATCATCAAACAGGAATTGATTCGGAATGGGAAACCAATCCTCTTGTGAAACTTGGTGAGAAACTGATGCAAGAGCACGCAATGCTGGATTTTCATAAAATAGTATTGGATACAGCTTCTAGGGAGCGTTTATTGAAACGGTAAGTAACGGGTTATAATAAGATACAACCAATCAATTTTTTGTGGAAACTATTGATATTTCTTAGGGTATCGCATATAATATAATTAAGCCAAAAGGTTTCGTGTAGCGGCACGTAAAAGCTGTACTGTGCCCGGGCAGGGTAATTACTGGGACTATTTGATACTCGGAAGGGTATTACGCCCACACCAGGGAGATACGGTGAGTCCGCGCCGGGGACTCAATGATACCGGCGACATTTTAGACATTCGGAAGGATGTCGCGGCTGACAGCCAGCATAAAACCGCTTTTTAAGATTATGGGCACTGGATAACAAAAAAGTTGTCCAGTGCTGTTTTTTTATACTATAGTGATGATTGGGAAAAGATAGATGGGAAAACAACAGGATAGAGAGAAAATTGTACAGGAGATTAAAGTAGCTGCTGATCTGTATAGGAAGCATTTAGTAGGTAAAAGATTTCTATATGTATTTGAAGGCAGATATATTGAGGTGCTTTATAAAGCTGCCAATTTTAGGCACTTGACAGGTGTGGCCACGAACCTTTCAGCAAAAAAGTTTTATAGTTATGCAGCAAAAAAAATGCTTCAGGCTTCGCAGATATTTTTTACACCGCAGCACCCTTTTTCATTGTGTAAGCGTAAGATTAAGCATATCGGACAGATTGCAATGCTGGCTGGCTCAGAAGGATTTATGCTGGAAGAGATTGTCACAGACACGAGAACTTATAAGTTTGGCACAACAGATCTTAATTTTACTCTATGCTTAAATAAAGAGTATGATGATAAGGGGCAGCAAAAGGGCGATTGCTTTGTAGTAGAATCGCTGCGAGATGAAGATTGCTTTTCTAAAAGTAGAACAGCATATACAGTAACTCATATTTTTTCAGCGCCGAATGATGCGAAAAAATATACAAATTTACTGTTTTTAGATGAAAATGCAACGGTAGACGGTCTTCCAGATGAAATTAAAAACATGCTGGATCAAACTTTACTACATAAATAAAAATGGAGAGTACAGGTCTTGGCGTATAGAAAATACTGCAGGATCTTCTTACGAAAGAATTTTTTAAGATATGAGAGAAAAGAGGTGCTTTCTATATGGCTACATCAAGTATCCTTACAGAGCTTGTGATTGAAGACCCCAAAAAGGCAGAAGCATTTATTAATGCACTGGAACTGTCCAGTCAAGATCCAGTATGCAGCCCGTCTGCCCCGTTCATTCCCATATTAGATAGTGTGGAAGAGATACGGAGGTTCCTGGAAAGAAAAAACAAGTAAGCCTATGTATTGGCAAATATCTTAGATGAATAGAAGCTATTGGAGAGGAGTCGATATGTGACGTTCTCTCCTTTTTTATGCCTAATTGAAGAGATAATGCAGTGCTTTTTCGTAAATGGTGCAAAAATCGTTTTCAACTCGTTCAGATATAATAAATCTCTAAAACCCAAAAAGGAAAGAAATGGTAATGAAACTGGGAAATCTTGCCTCCATAGTCCATTACCAGGGAAAGGATTTGTAATTATAATAGAGCCTGTAATCAACGAGGAGATAAAAGAATGCAGAATGAACTTTATATTGTAGCAGATGCCATAAAAGCCTTGCGGGAATCCAGGGGACTGACTCAGGAGCAGCTTGCAGAGAAAGCAGATATTTCCGTATCACATCTGGCGAAGATTGAAACACATGCCAGACTTATGGGAATGAAAACTTATATCCGGCTGTTGGAAGCTATGGATATTCCCATAAAAGAACACTTTATACACATGGGGACAGCGAAAAAAGATATGATGCTGAAAGAAAAAATCTGGTATCTGGTACAGGATTGTGATGAAAGGGAAACTAGCCTTTTGATTTATTCCATAGAGGGAATTAAGAAAGGGCTAAAGAAATATCAGCAAGACAGCAGGAAGTGAGAATACAGATAGGGAGGAAAAGGGAAATGTTATCAAGAGAAAAGGTGGAAGCAGTATTATTTAAAATGGGAATGCCTGCCAATGTAAAAGGATTTGGTTATATCGTAGACGGTGTTTTGCTTCTGGAAGAAGACAGCAAGATTAAAACGACATATCTGTATTTTAAGGTGGCCCAGCAACATGGCACGACAGGACAGAGGGTAGAACGGGCAATCCGTCATGCGTTTGATATTGTCCGAAGTTGCAGAGGTGATTATGATGTGGTGAACCATTATATCGGTTTTATCAACTGTGCCAATTCCCCTTCCTTATCCATGCTTACGATGAAAATACGGGAAGAAGCACTGGAAGTACAGGAACCAAAACCGGAAAAGAAAGAAGAAAATGTAATTACAGGAATTACCGAAGCCCGGCTTCTGGAGTTAATGCGGCAGGCATACACAGAATTCTGGGCAGATATGATTATCCGGTTAAAGAAATAAAGAGAAATGCAGACAGAAAACAGTCTGCCAAAACACATCAGGGTTATGGTGTCTTTTGGCAGGCTGATGTTTTCAGCCGGAGAGAACCTTGAAAACTGAATATCGGTATGGTGATATTTTTTTGAAACAAACGTGTCATTTCTGACGCTAAAATATAGAAATATCTTAAAGGACACAAAACATTTCGGCACATTCTATTTTGTGTGATGCAGGGTCATGAGCTGTGCGAAGATACATTTGTCCGCAGTGGCAGCAGGTAAGGCAGAAAAGAAGCGGATCAAACAAGGAATCGTAGAAGATGAAGGAAAAGTGTGAGCAGCGCCCAGACATAGGCTGTTGGTGGCAGGCAGCCTGAAAGCCGAATGATAATGATACCTTTGCATAAAAACACTGCAACCAGGGTAGCGTCTGGGACATGCTGTAGCGAGAAAGGGGGCTGCAGGGTGTCAGGCGGCCAGCCGGGCCGGTCCTACATGCTCCCGTTCACACCGGGGTGAGAAAATGAAAAAATCATGCTGGCAGGGAAAGCCCTGCCGGTATGGTGTGTGAAACAGGTTCATTTTAGGGCTATGGGGAAACAACAGGTTTCCTTATAGCCCTGGAATGAAAACAGGAGCAAAAGAAAGAGGAGGCAGAGCAATGAAGAGAGAGAGGTTACAGAAACTGTTTTCAGAAGATAAAGAGATCTTTCAGGGAGGAATGCTGTTTCCTACATGGATCTGCAAAGGAAAAGAAGAGATAGAAAATAGGAATATTCCCCAGCGTGCGGCAGTGTATCTGGATATTCCCATTCCCTGTGCCGGGCTTTTGTATTATGAAAAAGAAAAAAGCCTACATTACTGTGAACAGCAGACATACCAGGTGGTTACTTTGTTGGAAGGTGTAGGGTGTGATTATTCCATAGAAAAAGAAAACTGGCAGAGGCTGGCAGTGCTTGCACGAAAAGGCATGATTGATGTGATTGTGGTATCCGGACTCAGCAGGTTATCCTATTGTCCGGAAGAAATTTTACAGACAATGGAAATGCTCCAGTCTTTCCAGGTACAGATAGACTGTATCGGTTATGGGATTTTAGATTATGCCAGACTGAAACAGTATTTAATGCACACCTGGGAGAAACAGGAACAGTTTGAGCAGGAGTTAGATGCGTATCTGTGCAGCTGCTGTACTAGGGAAAGGATATAATGCTCTCGCGGGCAGAACTGCTGAAGATGAGGGAAATGACATTTGAGGACATTGACCCGAAAGAGATACAAGATGTAGAGAAACTGAATATTGATGTAAAAAAGAGCAAACCGGAGAAGATCCGGGAAATCCTGGAGTCCGGAAAGAACCCTTATTTTCTGAAATATAAGGGGATCACCATAAAGATTGGGTTTGCTTCTACCAACCGTACCATAGAGGAAGCCATGCAAAGCCTTGTGCAGATGAAATGGTAAAGCCACGACAGGGATAGGGAACAAAGCGGATTGTTGGCAGATTACAGGGTGGACAAACCTTCTGGACTATGGTAGGATGATGGCAAGGACCCAGTAGCCTCTATCATTTAGGGAATCGGCTGACGAATCTAAATGATAGGAGCGAATACAATGAAAAATCAAATACTTAAAAAAATCTATCGTGCGGTTGTTTACCTGCGCCTTTCTGACGAAGATGGTGATAACAGGGAAAGCGACAGCATATCAAACCAGAGGATACTAATCCATAGCTTCTTAAAGAGCCACCCTGAAATTCAGGTGGTAAAAGAATGTGTAGATGATGGATATACCGGCACAAACTTTAACCGCCCCGGTTTTCAGGAAATGCTGCGTATGCTGGAAGAGGGGAAAGCAGACTGTATTATTGTCAAAGACCTTTCCCGTTATGGAAGGGACTTTTCCGGTGTTTTACAGTATGTGGAACGTATCCTGCCGAAAATGGGTGTGCGCCTGATCCTTGTCAATGACAATTATGACAGCCTCACGCCAAATCGTGATTTCCTTACCCTGAGATTTAAAAGTTTAATCAATGACCTTTATCCTGCGGATACCTCCAAAAGTGTGCGCTCTCATTTGTATGTCAAAATGACAGCCGGGCAGTGTGTAGCGCCTTTTGCTTTTTATGGTTATCTGAAATCCGAAGAGGATAAACATAAGCTAGTTATGGACGAAGTGGCTGCTTCTGTTGTACGGGATATTTACCACATGAAAATGCAGGGCTGCAGCCTAACGGATATATCCGAAGAATTAAACCGGCGTGGGATCTTGACGCCTCTTCGGTATAAGCAGGTATATTTAAAACAGAAATTAAAGACAGGGTTCCGCTTGACGGAAAAACCGGTCTGGATGCCAACTATGGTACGCCGTATCCTTCTTGATGAACGCTATACCGGAGTGCTGATACAGGGAAAAACAACAACGCCAAACCATAAAGTAAAGGTTGTGATCCACAAAGAGGAAGCCGAGTGGATACGGTATGAAAATGCCTTTGAGCCGGTTATCAACAGACATCAATATGAAGTGGTAGGCAACCTGATGAAAATGGATACCATGAGGGGTGCAAAGGGGCTGGCGCTTCTTTCCGGCCTGGTAAAATGTGGGGACTGTAAAGAAAGCATGGTACTGAAAAGCCCGGATAAAGTCCACCACTATTATGTATGTTCGACTTCCCTTTATGAAAAGCAGTGCAGTTCCCATAGTATCAGTGAGAAAAAACTGGTAGGAGCTGTGACAGAGGCAATCCTGCATTATATTTCTGTTCTGGTGGAGCTGAAAGAGATACTGGCGTATGTAAAAACTGCCTCAATCCCAAGACAGCGGCTTTTGGAAGAAGACAAAAAACTGGAGATGCTGGAAAAGGAGAGCCAGAGGATTTTAAACATTAAAGTAAAACTGTATGACAGTTTTGCAGAAGAAATCCTGGACCGGACAGAATTTGAAACCTTCAAAGCAAAGTATGACCAGTCTTTAGAGGAAATCCGGCAGGCAATGGAGTGCCAGCAAAGGGAAATCCGAAACTTGCAGGAAACCCTTGAAAAACAGCAGGAGTGGCTGGAATATTTTCTGGAATACCGGGACCGGACGGAAGTGGACCGCTTAATGCTGGTAAATCTGGTCAAGCGGATTGAGGTATATGAACAGAAGCGCATTATCATTCATTTTTGGTTTGAAGATGAATTTGAAAAGGTATTGGGACTGCTGGAAACGGTAAACAGGGCAAAGCCGGACCGGCGTGTGGAAGCCTTCCTGAAAGGAAAGGGGGCGGAAGCAAGTGCCTAAGGTAAGCAAAAGAGGACAGAGAAGACAAAGCAGCAAGCCAGAAGTTAAGTATCTGAGAACCTATATTTATGTAAGGCTTTCCGAAAAGGACGGAGGGCATGGCAGAAGGGATTCCATTTATATCCAAAAACAGATCTGTGAAGACTACGCAAAGAAACACCCGGAAATGCTGGTGGTAAAAGTCTATGCGGATAATGGTGTGACAGGTACAACGTTCCAAAGGGACGCATTTGAAGAGTTGATGGAAGATGTGGCAAATAAAAAGGTTGACTGCATCATTGTAAAGGATTTTGCCCGTTTTGGAAGGGACGCCTTAGATGCTGTAGATTTGATTGATGTGATTTTCCCAACCTTAAATATCCGGTTTGTTTCCGTTATGGACGAATATGACAGCGCAAACCCAGCTTGTGTAGAAAACAGGACCACCAATATTTTGAAACACTTTATGAATGATTATTATGCCAGGGAAGTTTCAGAGAAACTGGTACAGGCGCACCGGCTGTCCAGGGAACGGGGAGAGTTTTGGGGTTCCAGACCTCCTTATGGATACCAAAGAGCAGAGGAAAACAGTAAGAAGCTGGTGCCGGAACCAGAGGAAGCAGAAATAATCCGGCAGATTTTTTACTGGTATGTGTTTGAAGAAATGTCAAGCTATGATATAGCAAGGGAACTGAATGGCAGAAAGGTATTAGGACCGGAGGACAGCTACCAGAAAAGGAAACAGGGAAAGGAGCCGGAAAAAAGGCGGTTATGGAGATCAGACGGTATCAGGAAGATTTTACAGAACCCCGTTTATATAGGTGCTGCTGTTTATGGGAAAACAAAACAGATGCTTGCGCAGAATATTCCCCTTCAGATGATACCAAAAGAGCAGTGGGAAGTGTGTGAAAATGCCTGGGAAGCAGTTGTGGAACGGGCGATTTATGAGAAAGCACAGGAAATTGCAAAGGAACGCTGGAAAGATACGTTGGATAACTGGGCTGCAAACCCAAAAGAAAAACAGGGGGCAGATGGCCCTTTTAAGGGAAGGATTTTCTGCGGGCATTGCGGAAGACGTCTTGGAAGGAGCAGGAGCGGAGGCAATGAGAAACACAAATATATGGTTTATAAATGCCCTTCCTTTTCCCTTACCGATCATACGGAATGTTTCCGGACGGTGAATGAAATCTACATCAATCAGGCAGTCAAGGCAGCACTCCGCTACCAGATCCAGCTTGCTGTAGAAAGTAAGAAAACCTATGGTGCAGAGTTTTATCAAAAGCTGGAGCAGGAGGTAGCAGAAAAAATAAAAAATGCCAGACAGAAGTATGAGAAATATGGAAGAAAACTGGAAACCTTGTTTGAGCATTATGCTACCGGGCTGTTGGACTGCAAGGAATATCAGGAGATTAAATCAATCTATCAGGAAGAACAGCAAGCAGCCAGGCAGAATATGAAGCAGATACAGCTTCGTGGACAGCACCTGTTAGATCAGGTGAAGGCAAGAATGGATTGGACAGAGGAACTTCTAAAGTACCAAAGATTTCAGAAGATAGAGAAAGGAATTGCGGACCGTTTTATTGAAAAGATTACGGTATATTCCAAAGACTATGTGGAAATCGTGTTCTGGTTTGGGGATTTATTTGAAAAGGAGCTGGAAAAAGAACTGGACAATATGGAAGGAGGTCTTCCGTATGCAGTGTGATTTTGTTTTTGCTTATCTGCGTCTTTCCAGAGATGATAAAGAAAAAATGGAGGAAAGCAACAGCATTAAAAATCAAAGGCTTTTAATTCAGCACTTTGTAGAAAACCAGCCGGAGTTTGCAGGGGCAAAGCTTTTCTTCTTTGTAGATGACGGTTACAGCGGTACAACGTTTGACCGCCCGGAATTTAAGCGCATGATGGGGCTGATTACCAGGAGAAAACGGATCTGTATCATTGTCAAAGATTTGAGCCGCCTGGGAAGGGATACCATAGAAACACAAAACTATATCGAAAAAATATTTCCGTTCCTTGGGGTGCGTTTCATTTCAATCAATGATTTTTATGACAGCAGCCAGAAACCTTCCGAAAGAAAGGATACGGAGATTAAATTTAAGAACCTGATCAATGGGATTTATCCCCAGATTTGTTCCGACAATATCAAAAAAGTTATGAGGAAACAGGCTGAAATGGGACAATATCATGGTTCAATCCCAACATACGGATATTGCTTCCATGACGGTGTTCATACAAAACTTCATCTGGATATGGAGGCAGCTTCCGTTGTAAGGGGGATTTTCGACCAAAGGTTGGAAGGAAAGACCTATGCAGACATTGCCAGGGACCTGAATAAAAAAGAAGTTGAAACACCTACCGTATATCTTCAAAGGAAAGGCTGGGCGCCGGAAGCAAAGAAATCTGTGAAATTCTGGGACGGAAATTTAGTAAAGCTGATTTTGTTTAATCCGGTTTATGCAGGACTGACGGTAAGAGGGAAAACAGAAACCAGGGTTCCGTCAAAAAGAGAGTACCGATATATTTCAAGAGAGGATTGGATTTGCGTAAAAGGAGGACACGAAGCGATTGTAACGGAACAGGAGCTTCAGGAGATCCAGGACATGGTACAGAAGGACAGAAAATATCATGGGTCTACACCGTCTTCTGAGAATATTTTTGCAGGCTTGATCCGTTGCGGGCATTGTGGTCGGAAAATGCGGATACGGACAGAATACAAAGAAAAGCCGATTTATTGTAAAAGTGTTACGACAGCCCCCAATGCTTCCTGTTATCCAAAGAAATATAAGCAGAAAGAGTTGGAAGAACTGGTGCTAATTATGATAAGACAGCAGGTAGCCCTTGCAGAGGATACCATAAAGCAGTTAAAGAAAGCCAATCAGACTTTGAATATTCCGAAACTCCGATATCGAAAAAAGCAATATGAAAAGAAATTGGCACTTTGTAAACAGGAGAAAATGGAACTGTATGAACAATATGCAGAAGAACAGATTTCCCTGAAGGACTACCTGGCACGAAAACAAACTTGTATGGAGAAAATAGCAGCTTATCAGCAAAAGATACAGGAGATAGAAGCAAGAATTTTAAAAGGGGAGGAGGAAAAACAAAAGGAGAAATCAGAAGGATTACAACTTTTTGTAAAATATCAGGGATTAGAAGAGCTATCTTATGAAGTTCTGCATGAGCTGATTGAAGTCATAAATTTTTATGATCCGGAACATATTGAAATTGTATGGAAATACAGGGACGAATTTCTGGAAACAGCAGGATAAAAAAGAAAGAACCAGGAGAGCTTATTGTCCTGGATTCCAGTAAAGGAGATTTCATAAAAGAGGAGGAAAACGCTGCGGTGTCTTCCTCTTCTTTGTATTAGGAGAAAATTTGGCAAAGAAGATGGGGGAAGAGCCATGTATCTTGAAACATATTCTATGGAAGAACTGATGGAACTGATAGAAGAGAAAGGGTATTGCTCTGTGGAGGCAGTAGAAATCCTGAAAGAAATGGAACAGGCAAAAAAAGGGTATGATTTTTTACTCCGGGATTGTGAGGAAAAGTCCTGGAAAACAGACCAGGTGGTAGTTGATTATTACCGGCATCTCTTAGAAGAATTGCGGAAAGCGTTGCCCTATGATGCTATGGGAGGGCAGCACACGATTCCGATTTTGGTGTTGCAGGAGTTCCGTAAACCGGACATTGTAGAAAAAATCAGGGATTTTATTGGTTGTCCGGCTGGATTTTCCGATCATGCTCTGTTACAGGAAATACAGAAATTTATGACCGTACATCTGGACCCGCAGGGAATTATCCTCTATATGGACGTATTGGGAAACCAGCCGGCGGCAAGGAATGTTTACAAACAGGGAGGACAAATGTGGTAAAAGAAAGAGTATTAGCAGTTCCAGATACAAGCATTTTTATTGCAGAGTTGCCGGAAGCAACCAGAAATATTATACGGAAAGATTTAGAGGAACATGCAAGGGAACATCATTACCGACTGGAATGGGACCGGGAAAGTAAGGATTATGTGGCAATGAGCCGGAGATTTTGCGATATGGAAAACATTTATACGGATACATATCTGCATTTCTGCGAGACAGGGGAAGATATAGACCCCTATGAAAAAAGCCTGAAGCGAATTGTTTCTATCAGGTTGTATCAAGATGAGGTAGAAGAGCTCTGTAGGAAGTCTGGAAAAGTTGGGCTATCAATTGGTGAACTGTTTGAAAACTTTGTTGCAGATTTGATTTGTGGTACACATACCAATGGTTCTGATGAACGCATGTATATTGAGCAATGGTTTGATCGGTGCTATTTCAGTATTATGCCAGAGGAAACATTTTTATCTTATCTGCTTGAAATGCGGGAGATAGACAGAGTTTTGGAATGCTGGGAAATCTTGCAGGAGTTGAAGGAACTGGAAGAGCCGGATTGTTATGATAAAGAGGAACTGGAGATACAGCAGAACACTTTGGAAGAATATTTTCAGGAATATAGAACCTATACAAGAGAACCGGTAGAAGATCAGTTGGAAGCTGCTATGGAAAAGGTGCTGGAATGGAATAAAGAAAGAGAGCATTTATTGGAGGGAAATGTTCCAGAGAAATCTTTGGGACGGTAGCCGGATTGGAGAAAGGAAGAAAACAGTGATAAGTAATGCGGAGAGAATTGTGTTAAGAAATATGTACCCACCGGGGTGTCGGGTAGAGTTGGAAGATATGGAGGCTGATCCGTATGTAAAACTGAGTCCCGGTGATTTAGGAACCGTACAGTTTGTAGATGATGCCGGACAGATTCATGTATCCTGGGATTGCGGACACAGCCTTGCTATGGTATTTGGTGTAGATCATTGCAGATGTATTATGAGAGAGGAACGTTTGCAGGAGATATTACAAAGAGTACAGGCTATGCCATTTGAGAGTTTGGAAAAAATGGAACTGTATATTACAGAAAAATTATCCGAGGCTTTCCCTAAAATCAGCTTTCAGGAGAAAGAAGGGCAGGAGGTTCTTGCGGATATGGGAGTTGCTGCATTTATGAAAAAAGATCTTGGTGTGGCAATTCAATATGAAACTGACAGTCAGCAGCACATCTTCATAAAAAAGATGGAAATGCAAGGACAGGAGTTGGAAAGGAAAAATTCTTTTCCAGTACAGAAGAAGCGATAAGAATGGTTTCTTTTAATTGCAAAAATCGACAATTTTTTTTGGATATTACTTGACAGGATAGGGCAAGTCCACGTTGCTTCACATGATGGGGGGACTGGATACGCCCACCAGTGGAACCGTGATCGTCCGCGGTGAGGAATTGGCAAAGAAGAATGACGAACAACTCACTATTTTCCGTCGCCGCAACATCGGTTTCATTTTTCAGAATTACAACCTCGTTCCGATTCTGAACATATATGAAAATATTGTCTTGCCTGTCGAATTGGACGGCGACACAGTGGATAAGAGATTTTTGAACGAGATTGTTTATTTGTTAGGTTTGGAAGATAAACTGAAAAAATTGCCGAATAATCTTTCCGGCGGACAGCAGCAGCGCGTAGCGATTGCCCGGGCTCTGATTACCAAACCTGCTATCGTGCTTGCCGATGAGCCGACGGGCAGCCTTGACAGCAAGACCAGCGCCGAGGTATTGGGACTTATCAAGCGCACCAGCGCTGAGTTCAAGCAGACGGTCGTTATGATTACGCACAACAATGATATTGCCCGCCTTGCAGATCGTATTATCCGCATCGAGGACGGAAAAATCGTGGGATAAGGGGGATGACGCAGTATGACATGGCCTTTTGAGAATGATACCAGTGCTATCACAAATAAGCTGGCCAAACGGAGCAGGAAAGCAGATAAGCGAAGCAAAGCCTTTTTGCTCCTTACGATTGCGCTTTCTGTCTGCATGATTTTTTCAATCATTTTAATATCCGCAGGTGCGCAGGAAGAGTTTAAGAATACACAGCGCACTAAAGCGCAGATCGCAATTCTGGGAATAACCGACGACCAGCTATCCAGTTTGCGTCAAAGTAAAGACGTTCAATGGATTGGCGAGTATGCTGCAATCGGACTATCTTATTCAGGCAATAAGACAATTACGGTTGCTTATGGGAGCGAAGATTATTTTACGCATCAGGAGGAAATGTCTTTACAAGGCAGCATCCCACAAAAGGCAAATGAAATCATGCTCCCGCAAAATTATATTGACTTTTTGGGAGAATCATATCGTCCCGGCGATATCATTACTTTTGATGTGACCGGTACGGGGGATGAAGCAGAATATACACTTTCAGGCATTTTGAACGAGGATTGCAAGAGCAATGGGTATTTTGTCTATCTGAGCAAAGATCTCGCCATGAGCCTGATGGATCACCTTCAAGTAACAGCATATACCCGTCTGAATACAGATGCAATCCGGTCTGATGCCATCCTTGACTTTACGGATAAAATCATTGAAAACACTGGCATTGTAGAAGATCAGATATATCTTACGGAGTATTCTGCCGTTATGACGGGGGTTATTCAGTCCGGCATTCAACTCCCTATCCCTCTGCTGGCTGCATTGACTGCTGTGCTGGCTGCAACGATTATATATGGTGTCTTTTACACAAAGATTGCGAAAAACGTGCAGTTGTTCGGCCAACTGCAGACAATTGGAATGACAAAAAAGCAAATAAAACGGATGGCAAAAAAAGAAGGACTCCGGTATGCTTTTACTGGTATTCCTCTTGGACTAATTGCTGGCTTGCTGATTGGGTTCGCTGCGTATCCGAAGGGATTTCAAATCAAAACGGCGACGGTCTATGCGGTACTGATTGCTATAGTGGGCATTGTAATGGTGAATATTGCAATTTTCAAGCCGGTTCGAGTCGCAATGAACACTTCTCCCGTTGAGGGCGCAAGATACCTTGCCTATTCCGGGAAAGCAAAGGTCAGTTCAAAGCTGCATCGCAAGCTGTCACCTAACAATCTTGCAAAAATCAATATTCAACGAAATCGGCAAAAAGCTATTTTGACGTTAGTAATGCTGGGTGTGAGCGGTGCGCTTTTGCTGGGTGCATCTACAGTTGCAGGTTCTATCGATCCAGAAAAACAGGCAGCTTTCAAATACTATCCTGCTGGCAGTATTCTTTTGCAGGTGAAGAATCACGTTGAAAGTTCGTTTGATAAAGAATCTGAGCCGTACGGAAGTTCAAAACTGCAACTGGAAGAAAACCCGCTTGAAAGTCAAACACTGCGGCACAACTTAGAAAATACTGCCGGAATAGAAAGCGTAACTGCATTTAACAGCGTCCAGATGTCTATTACCTTTCCCGGCGGAAGTGGTTCCCTTACCAGTATTATGAACGATTTCCCGACCTTAAATCGTGAACAACTGGCAGAAAAGCAAGCAGTTCTATCGTCTGGAACAGCAGATTACGATGTTATGACTGAAAAATATGGAATACTGGTATCCGAAAACATTGCGAATGTTGGCGACACTTTGCAATTGGAAGGGCGTTCTCCAGATGGCAGCACATTTAATGTTGACGCAGTTGTTGTAGGCACCTATAACCCAACCGATTTGATGGAACGTAGTCCGGTTGTTCCAGGCAGTCCGTATTTTATGATGACGTACGATATGGCAAAGAATCTGACAGGTATAACGGAACAGACTGGTATCTTGGCACTTACGGTCACGCCCGATCATTTTGACGAAGTCCTGAACGTTGTTCAGGAAATTGCAGAGCAAAACGGAAAAATATCGGTCAATACGATTGAGCAGACGATTAAAAACATTCAGTATCGGTACAGTTCATCGATAAAGGCACTATACATGGCAGCAGCGATCCTGTTTACATTTGGCGGTATCAGCCTTATGAATATGTTGATGGTTGATTTTCAGAATAGAAAACGGGAATTTGGTCTGCTGGAAGCTGTCGGGGCAACACAAAAGCAGCTAAAAGCTATGTTGAGCCGAGAAATTGGTATCTACCTAGGTGGATCGCTGACAGTGTCACTTGCGCTGGGTACACTTATCAGTATCATAGCTTGCCAGCGTTTGGAGGCAGTAAATCATTGTATATCATTAAAACTACCGTGGCTGTTCCTCATAGCACTTATTGCTGCAATGGTAGTTATCTATATGATTTTCACGGCATACGCAAAAGCTGAATTAAGGAAAACCGGAATTTTATCTGCCATTCGCGAAGAATAAACACAAATGATAATAAATCAGCGGAACACTCGATAAATGCTGTTCTGCTGATTTTTCATTTTTGCCAGAAAGAACTTCAGGAAGGAAAACGCGACGGCAACGAGAACGGCGGCAAAAGAGATCGTGTCACCTATAGAAAGCTATGTAGATGAACATTGAAAATACACCCCATACAACGACCGTTCAGACGGAGCAGAACGTCCCGGCGCTGGTACGGAAGATTGGAAAGACAACCTACAAAGGTGCGCGTACATTTCAGCACCACCAGCACCGAAACCATGAGCGACAAAATCAAACGGATGCTGAAAAACGAGGTGCGGCAGATGCGAGCTTTTTGTAAATTTAATGTAAATTTAATGAAAAAGTCCTTGACAAAATGTTTCTGGAATTATATGACGAAACGTTTTTAGATGTATAATACATACATAAAAAACGATATATCATCTGCTTTAGCGATTTTGAGTTGCCCAAATTTGAAAGTTAGGAAAATCTTAATAATTTCTCAGGCAATCCATTGTGAATTTAGATGCTGTATTTGTTATACTTAATCGAGTACAAGCAAAAAGGAGAGTTGAAAATATGTCTGAAAAGATATTGATTATAGATGACGAGCAAGATATAGCGGATCTGTTGGAGGTCTACTTGAAAAACGAAAATTACGTCGTTTATAAATTTTACTGCGCAACGGATGCCATGTCGTGTATTGAAAGCGGTGACATTGATCTTGCCATTCTGGATATTATGCTCCCGGATATGAACGGCTTTACACTTTGCCAGCTTATCCGAAAGAAATACACTTATCCAATCATAATGCTAACGGCTAAAATTGAGGAAACGAATAAAATAACGGGGCTGACATTGGGCGCGGACGATTATGTGACAAAACCTTTTCGCCCACTTGAAGTAGTTGCCAGAGTGAAAGCGCAGTTAAGACGTTACAAGAAATATTCGCCCGGTATCATCACAGAGAAAGTTCCATCGGAACTTTCCTATAACAAATTGTGCTTGAATGTTCAAACCCACGAATGTTTGTTGGATGGGGAATCTGTTTCTCTAACCCCGACAGAGTTTTCTATTCTCCAAGTCCTTTTGTCAAGTGCTGGAAATGTTGTAAGCATTGAGGAACTGTTTCATGCGGTTTGGAAAGATGAATACTACTCTAAAAACAGCAGCACAATTACTGTGCATATCCGGCATCTGCGCGAGAAACTGAACGATACTTCCGATACTCCGCAGTATATTAAAACAATTTGGGGTGTCGGCTACAAAATTTAAGCGAAAGGAGAACGCTATGAAGAGAAAATCAAATTGCTTCGTAACCATTTTATTCTTAATTTATCTGGCACTCTTGGTTTGGATCATACTTTTCAAATTACAATTTTCAATTAGTGATCTGGACAAGATAAGAAGTATAAACTTAATTCCTTTTCACTATGACAAGGAAATTGGAGCAGCATTTCACTTAACAGAGGTGCTCGATAATTTCTTGATATTTGTGCCTATGGGGATTTATCTTCAAATGCTTCTGCCAGGAACAAAATTATATGTGAAATTCATGCTGATTGCTGGAACAAGTTTTTTATTAGAAACTATGCAGTATATCTTAGCAGTCGGACGGTCGGATATTACCGATGTACTCACAAATACGGCAGGCGGTCTTTTGGGACTTGCTGTATATTCGATAGCAGCCCGGTTAATCGGAAATAGAATAAAAGCAAACAGACTGTTTTCCATTCTGGCAGGCATAGTAAGTGTTGTCGTGATTGGCCTGCTTGGCTTTCTTTTGTTTGCTAATCGGTAGGAGGTGTATTCATGTCGAATAAAGAAATGGTAACAGAAAAGCGCCTTAAAGTGCGCCTATACCTATCATTGCTGGTTTATACCGTTGTTGGATATGGTTTGACCCTTATCTTGGACTACATCTTTTCAAAATTTGATAACGGTATTTTTGCATGGCTCTATTGGCGGCTTGGTCCGCTGTTTATTCTGTATCTGGTGATAGGCTTTGTATGTATCTTCAATTACTATTGGAAAAAGCCGTGGGACTATCTGGATGAAGTAATTGACGCAACCCAAACGGTCTATGAGCAGAACAGCCATACCGTATCGTTGTCTGATCCGTTGAAAGAACTGGAGGAACAGCTCAATCAGATCAAAATGTCTGTTCTGTTAAGCAAGCAGGCTGCAAAGCAGGCAGAAGAAAAGAAAAATGAAATTGTCATGTACCTGGCACATGATATACGCACCCCTCTCACAACGGTAATCGGCTATTTGAGCCTGCTCCATGAAGCCCCTGATATGCCTGAGCAGCAAAAGGAAAAGTATGTGAAGGTCGCGTTGGACAAAGCAGAGCGCCTTGAAAGACTTATCAATGAGCTTTTTGAAATTACCAAGTACAATGCACATACGGTCATTATCAAAAAAGAAAATGTAGATTTACATTGTTTGATTGCGCAGGTAATAGATGAAATATACCCGACACTCTCTGTAAATAGCAACACGGCGGTATTTACTGCGGAGGACAACTTATATGTGAACGCTGATCCCGAAAAGCTGGCGAGAGTTTTCAGTAACCTTTTACGAAATGCAGCGTCATATAGCTACCCGCAGACAGAGATCACTATATCCGCCAAACGGTTAGAGCATGATATACAGATCACTTTTGAAAATCGTGGAAAAACAATTCCACAGGAACAGCTTAACAGTATATTTGAGAAATTCAATCGGTTGGATGAAGCCCGGCTTTCCAATACAGGTGGTGCGGGGCTTGGTCTTTCTATTGCGGAAGAAATTATACATTTACATGGTGGAAAGATTACTGCATCCAGTCAAAACGAAACCATAGACTTTGTGATTATATTACCCCTTTCCGCTTAGGAAAATAAGAATGTGATCTTAGGAATTACTTAGGAATTTAAGCGTGTGATTTTTGAGATTGAAAAGCCTTTGTTCGGTACAATGATTATCGAACAAGGGCTTTTTATTGTTCAGCCGAAGCAAAAGAAAGGAGTGTAAGCATGGAACT
Organism: Ruminococcus sp. J1101004sp1_RTP21198st1_B9_RTP21198_201120; assembly: GCF_040924245.1. NCBI lineage: Bacteria > Bacillati > Bacillota > Clostridia > Eubacteriales > Oscillospiraceae > Ruminococcus > Ruminococcus sp. J1101004sp1_RTP21198st1_B9_RTP21198_201120. The sequence goes on from NZ_JBCOMI010000030.1 coordinate 40,740, forward strand.
CGTTGTTACTTTCCTTGTCGGGATTACGGTACACATTCTGATTTTAGATGCAGCGTTCGGGACGGATTGCTTAAAAACATCGTTTCAGATGCTATACTCTATCATTAACCTGCCAAACATCAATCTGGGGCAGTTGCAGATAATTCTTGCAGCAGCGGGCTTACTTTCTGTATTAGCAACGGTTAGCTGTACGTTGTTCCTGTCTGCAAAATGTAAAGACACATTGACAGTTTTGCTGATTTCTATTGTAGTTCTTCTCATGCCGCTTTTTGCTTATGTGGCGATAGGAGCAACATGGCTCTCTACCATACTTCCATCTGCCGGAATTGGTATGCAGAACAATTTCCTTTCTCAGCTTGCAAATTTCAATTATCTGAATATCGGTGGAATGAGTTTCTGGACACCGCATGTTATTTTGATTTCGGCAGGAATTGAATTATTTGTATTTACATTCTTGGCGATTCATTCCTATTGCAGACATCAGGTAGCATAAAAGAAGTTCAAAATAGAACGAATTGGTTATCTGCCGTGCGACGGCAAAAGAAAAAGCAGACAATTTGGAACGACGGCTTTGATTTTCAGAGCCAGCGTTTCTTTGTGGCAACACAGACCTATGATGGATTTTCTGGAAATATTGTAGCTAATAGTGATAATAGTATAGTTTATGCCTTGAAAATATCTGAAAAATTGATGATAGTAGAAATATAAATATTAAAATAAAAAATAATATAAAAAATTGTTTCACTATAGAGAAATATATAGTATAATACAACCATAAGAAGTGATAAAAAAATAACAAGTTGACCCAGCCAAACATAATAAGTTTTACTTTTGTGTTTGGCTTTTTTATTTGATGGCCAAAGTGGGAAGTGAGGTGTCTGCAATGGGATTCTGTGTTATCTTTGATTTGGGAATGGCAGTGATTATGTTTTTATTTGAAATCAGCTTTGTAAAATCAAATGGAAAGGCAGCTGCTTTTCTGTCTGGCTATAATATGAAATCTACGGAAGAACGAAAACAGTATGATGAAAAAGAAATGTGCAGAGTATATGGAAATCGGATGATGTGGATGGCACTGCCATTTGTAGCCTGTGCAGCCATAGATTTATTATACAGTGGAATCGGGTGTTTGGCAGCGTGTGTAATATGGACCGTTCAATTTGTTTTATTGATGAAAGAACGTATGAAACGAGAAAAAATAGAAAAGAACATTTAGGCAAAAATTATATGCGAAAGAAGATATACAAGCTATCCAGGAACAGGATAATTCTCGGGAACAAGAGGAGTTTTAATTACTTAAAGGAGATAACGTGAACATGAGATGTCCATATTGTGAAAGAAAAATGCGTGAAGGCCAGTTGCATGCGGTCGGTGCAGGGCAGGACTGGAGTGGAAAGAAGGCTCTGAGAGTTTGCGGTTGAATACGGAACCAGAGTTAGTAGCAAGGATATCTGGAGATCGCATAGCTGCCTATAATTGTGATTTTTGCAGAAAGATTATTGTTTCTTACGAATATTAAGATTTTCAATTCTTTGAAAAATATGCTTTATGTAGATATGGAAACTAATTGAATTTGAATACGATTAATTGCGAGGAATCAGGCGATGAAGATAAAACGCGGAGATATTTACTATATAGAGTTGTATCTGGAACCTGGAAAAATTTCTGACCACAATAAAAGAAGCAATGGAACATTGTCATTTACCGGAGTGGAACTAATGGATGCTATTGTGTCAGCTGGGATGCCAGATATATATTTGAACAAGGCGAACAAAAGAAATCGTAAAGAGGAGATATATTTCAAAATTAAACTGTTTGAAACATATGTTGCTTTATTGCCAAACGGAGAACTTTTATTCGATCCTGCAAGAAAAGTCTATTTGGATAGTACAGAAATTGGTGCAATTAATTATTGGATTGGAATGATACTTATCACTGTACTGGGAAAGAAAAAATATGGTTATGAGTATATGGTTCACTTATCGATGATATCAAACTTTAGTTCACATCCACTCATAAAAAAACATCGATTTTTTTCAGCTAATGGTAAAACTACATACAAATCACCGGATCTAATAGCAATAAACAATTCGAACCGTTATTATGGTGTTTTCGAATCAAAAGGTTATAGCGCTTATGATTCAAATGCTATGGAACGTGGTTATATTCAAGCAAAATCAATAGATAGGATAAATGGAAAACCTCCAAAAAACTCTTTAGTTGTAATGACCGTAACAGGAAAGAGAATAGAGATAACGGAAAAAGACCCAGAGGGTGGAATGGAACAGATTGAAGTTAATTTAAGTTTCCTGCAAATATATCATTATTTGCCTATTGTTGAGTTAATTATTGAATTGCGTCCAGAGAAACAGGAAAACTGGACATTTGGTTCACTCGCATATGAGGGAGAAAAATATTCTATTGGAATTCCTACGGTTATGTATGAGGTACTTTTGCCAATAGCAAAAGGTAAGGAAGGAAAATTACCGGAAAGACTTCTTAAAAAAATTTCTTCTAATGAAACATATTTATTAGATATCATACCAGATGAGGCAAGGCAGCATATTCTTTATGTAAAATAGAACTACGAAACCTTAAATTTTAATCAACAATTTAATATAGGGGGGAAAACGGGATATGAAAAAAGAATATAGAATATTTATTTCTATTTTGGCTTTGATATTCAGCATAGGGGCGACTTGCATAGGCTTTGGATTGATTGGAGGCTCTTCTCTGAAATTTGGAATGAAATTTGTGTGTGATTTCTTTTTTCTGATGCAAACAGTAGCTACATGCTGGGTTGCTATAGAATTGCTCAAAAAATAAGCTTATTAGAGGGATTTGAGTAAGTACCAGTATCTAACATATGAGAGGAGGACACTGTTATGGATGGTGTAAGCAGCAGGAAATTAACATGGGGAATTTGCATCGCTGGCATTACGATTGCAATAATAAGCTTCTTTTTCTTACCGGAGATTATTCCCGTTCACTTTGCTGGAAATGGAGCAGCAGATGATTTTGGCAATAAGATGGAAATTTTTTTAATGCCGATACTTCTTCTGACAGTTACGATCTTGAGTGGTATAAAAAGTGTAAAGTATGTTCTGATGCATTCGAAGACTTGGCTAACAGTTGGTCAATATCAGATGTATGAGTATTGAGGGGTATGTCAAGTTCCAGAGGAAGCGCATTATAATGCAGATACCGTAATCACATTAAAAGAATTCCCGAATATCAGTATGGCGCTGGCAGAAATTTTTGCGGATATTGATTGAGGCTTTACTATCTGGTTTTTGTGGATCCGTACAATAAGGTATGTGTTCTGCAATCCACTTCAAACATGATGTATGTGATGAGAAAACAGCTGACACCAGATCAGATTGAAGAGATATTTCGTAAATTGAGTCTGATTTTTGAATTTGCAGTGCAGAGTGCGACGGAGGAATCTGTTCATGCAGATTATATCATGACAAGAAATCTGAAGGATTTTACCAAAAGTAAAGTTATAGTATTTATACCAACCGAACTTTTGGCAAGAATTTGACTCTTGTGGTAAAAATGAAAAACATATTGTTTATAACACAAAATACAGAAAATGAATTGTTGACGCATACTATATCTTGTGTTATTATGACTTTGAGATTTGTATTTGTACCTGTAAAAACAGGTAAGAAGTTCTTGTTTCGGGGAAGCCCGAAAGAAAAATTATGAGGGACATGGTTCCTGCCTTTTGTGATGGATAAGGTCATTTAGAATGGATTCTAAGTGGCCTTTTTTTGTTGCAAAAAACAAATACGGATCAATACCCGGAAAGGAGGAAAAACAAAAAATCAGAAAAGAAAGGAGGCCAGAAGAACTGGTGAAACGAAAAGAAAGAATCTGGTAACGGACATTTGGAAGTTATTCTGAATGTCTTTTTTGCTATCCAAAAGAAAAGGAGCATTTATATGAATAAGATCATACTTATCGGTTGCCTGGTACAGAACCCTAAAGTGGTTGCTTCAGAAGGAAAAAAGACAGCAGCATATTTCAGGGTTGCAGTTAACCGAAAATATGGACAGGAAGGTGACCAAAATGCAGATTACTTCAGCTGTGTTACATTTGGAACCAAAGCAGAGTTTTTAGGCAAGTATTTTCAAAAAGGAAAAAGGATCGCTTTAGAAGGCGAGATGCATAATGATAACTATACGAATGACAGGGGAGAAAAAGTATATGGAATGAGACTTATTGTGAGCGATATTGAGTTTGCCGACAGTAAGGGCGAAGGTGAGAGTCAAAAGGGGCATACCGGTCGCAACAGTTCCTCACAGTCATCAAGAAACAGCAGTTCGAATGCTACAGGGCGGTTCAATCAGAGGAGCTCTTACCAGAATTCGTCTTATTACCAAAACAGTAATCAGAATAAGACAAACCGGACCGGAAACAGAACCCAGAACGCACAGCCTTCACGCCAACATTCGCAAGACAGTTATAGCGTAGACGAGCAGTTCATGAACGCAGGCGGTGAAGCTATGGATGATTTTTGCTGATGGTAAAGGAGGAAAAATGGAACAGGTAGAAAAATGGTGCCGGGTGCATAAAAAAGCCTGCCTGGTTACCGGAATTATGGGGCTGCTTCTGGCTCCTTTTTTATGGCCTGTGTTTCTGGCTGTTATTGTGCAGAGCCTGACGATTGGCCTTCCAATTGCAGCAGGGATTTGCTGTTACAAATATCTAAATGAGAAGAAGGAGAATACGAATGAGAATGAACAAAAATGCCATCATGCTGAAACAAAAGAATCAGCTCCCGGTGAAGTATGCGAACATGCTGAATTGTCCGGCAGTGTTCCAAAAAGTCCGGATGAAACGCGGACAGAACCGGTAAATACGAAGGAAGAACCAGAACTGATAAGCCAGGAAACATTACTTTGGTATGAAAAGGAAGGAAAAGAACGGCTTGCTGCAATCCGGAAGAAAGCAGGTTACGAGAAAAAAACAGAGCTGGCGGTTAATAAGGATGGGATCTGTACGGTACCTGAAAAAAACGGGTACCACCGTATTGGCTTTTTTAAAGGCTATGCAGGGCGGCCGAGAGAAACTCTGGTGAAGCTGTTAAAAAACGATGGTTATACCGTCAGATCTTCTGGTACTTATCTATGGATTTCCTGGAAATGAGGTAGTAAAAAATGAAATGTAAAGCACTTAGGTGTATCTACTACAATGAAGGCAATGGATACACGGTTGCCTCCTATGTGACAGAAGAAGCCCTTCCAGAGAAAGTAAGTACCCAGAAAAACAGCCAGTACGGAATGTTTACAGCTGTTGGAAATGAGCTTCCAACAGAGGAGGGGCTTGAAGTGGAACTAAACGGAACCTGGAAAGATGGAAAGTTTGGGATGCAGTACAAAGTATCGTCTTTTCAGGTGGTACTTCCTACAAACACAGAAGGGATTAAGGCGTATCTGGCATCAGATTTTATAAAAGGGATTGGCCCGGTACTCGCAGAACGGATCGTAGACCATTATAAGGAAAAAACCTTTGAAATTCTGGAGAAAGACCCAGAGAGGCTATTGGAAATCAAAGGGATTACAAAGAAAAAGCTTGTGGAAATCCTGGAAGGATATCAAAGCAGTGAGACGCTGCGGCGGCTGATGGTAGCATTATCTCCCTTTGGGGTGACACCAAGGAAGGTGACGCAGATTCAGGAGCATTTTGGAAATGCAGCCCCTCTTATCATTCAGGACACCCCGTTTCGCTTATGTGAAATCCCAGGGTTTGGCTTTTTGACCGTGGATCCCATTGCAGTAAAAGCAAAGAATTTTAAACCGGATGAGCCCATGCGGATCAAAGCGGCTATCCTGCATGTCATGTCCGAGGCTGAGGGGGAAGGACACTTATATTTATCCTGTGAGCAGGTTCTGACACGGACAGGCAGGCTTTTAAACCACAAAGGTGCAGATGGTCAGGTAACAGAAAGAACCATCCGTGATGTGGGAAATGAAATGATCCGCGAAGATGGAACCCTTGTGTGTAATGCAGGAGGCTTCTACGCGAAAAAAAGCTTTGAAGCAGAGCTTGGGGCAGCTGCTTCCCTTGTGAAATTCAGCTTGCAAAAAGGAATGGGAAGAAACGTGGAAACAATCCTCCGGGATATCCAGAAGAAAGAAAAAATCCTTTTAAATGCCAGACAAAAAGCAGGAATTCTGGAAGCATTCCAAAATCCGGTATCGATTATTACCGGAGGTCCGGGACGCGGTAAGACGACCATCATCCGTTTTATCATGGCCGTCCAGGAAGCACTTAACAAAAATGCAGAGATTCTTTTATGTGCTCCAACTGGACGTGCAAGAAGACGTATGAGTGACTGCACTGCTTATCCGGCTCTGACCATCCATAAGGCTGTAGGTTTAAAGGGAGAAGCCGGCGAGGAAGAGTGGAGCAAGGAATGCTCCATCCAGGCGGAACTTATCATTGTGGATGAATGCAGTATGATCGACATGTATCTCATGGATAAGTTTTTGTCGCGGGTTCAGAATGGTGCGCGAATGGTATTTCTTGGTGACAAGGACCAGCTGGAATCTGTGGGGCCTGGCAATGTATTTAAGGAAATGATCGAATCTGGTGTGATCCCTGTCACGGTATTAACAGAGAGCTTCCGTCAGGAAGGTAAATCCACGATCATCCAGAATGCAGATAAAATCAATGAAAGAAAAACCAACCTGGTATTTGATGATACGTTCCGGTTTTACCCGGCTGCTGATGATACAGAGGCATCGGAGCTGATCCAAAAGCTTTATAGGGAGGAACTCCAAAAAAATGAAAACCAGGCAGAAGGAATCCAGGTAATTTCCCCGCTCCGGAAAGATACCAGGGCCGGTGCAGATGCATTAAACCCTGTTCTTCGGGATATTGTAAACCCGAAACGGTACGGCTATCCGGAAATCAAAAATGGAACGACCTTATACCGGGAAAAGGATCTTGTCATGCAGCTGAAAAATATCGAGGAAGTAGCAAATGGTGATGTGGGAGAGGTTTTAAATATCTACAGGGCAGATGGAAAAAATGTCATGCGCGTAGATTTTGGGGATGGAAAAATCATGGAATATACAGATGATGATATATGGCCGTTAAATCTTGCCTACTGTATCACAGTCCATAAGGCTCAGGGGGATGAATACCCGGTTGTGATTCTGCCGATGCTTACCAGTTTTTACCGGATGCTCCGTAAAAACCTATTTTATACAGCTGTTACAAGGGCAAAGCGGAAGGTGATCATAGTCGGAAGTAAAAAAGCAATGGCAATCGCCATTAAGAATGATACGCTGAGTAAACGCAATACCATGTTTGGGCTCCGGATCCGGAAAATTTACGAAGCCTATCTGGAACAGGAAAAGAAATCAGCATAACGGACAAAGAAGGGCAGGATATGGGGAAACAGATTCCCATGCCCTGCTTTTCCTATGGGAGGAATGAAAATGCCGGAAATTTGTTTTTACGAGCCATGGACCTATCAATTGGCACTGCCGGAGAAATTTGAGCAGATTTTAGAAGAGACTAAGAAAAAAAGAATCAGCTATGAAGCAGACCATTGTTCACAGTATAATACGCGGACCCAGGGTAAATCAGCAAAACTCCATCCGCCGACTCTGTCTGCTGTTTTAAAGCTTATTGCCATGCAGGAACAAAAAGAGCCGGAGGCGGGAGCTGCCGGGATCCAGAATGTAGAAAATTCCATCCGGTATTTTTGTATGGAATATCCACTGGATGAAGAAGTTTGTGTCATGACCTATAATTTCCGGAATGGAAGGTTTTGTGGGATCAGAAAGAAAAAAGATCCGGACGGAGGAGATACAACAAAAATGCCCGGGGTTTTAAAAGGGGGCTCCACAGGGGAGGAATATCTTGCCATGCTTGCCTTTGCAAGTATTGTTTCCAAAAGCAGGTATTACGATGATGAGTTTCATGCCTGCTATGAAGAGTTAAAACGTGCCCTAAAAAAAGGACTGGTGCAGCTGGTGCCTAAAATGTCCCTCCTCTGCTGTGACAACCTATACCAAAGGGTTACGGCCGGAACAAAAGACACGATTCCATTTGACTGTAACCAGTTTTTTAACGGGAAATTAAAGGACAGTTTTCTGCCCTTTGACCTTAATTCTGGAATTTACGCCCCAAATGCCTGTATAATCGTTAAGGAAAGAATCGAAGGTGGTGCAAACGAAAAAGCAGTATGGAGACTTTTCATTAACTGCCCTTTCGTTT
>NZ_JBCOMI010000031.1:0-44487 GCF_040924245.1 Ruminococcus sp. J1101004sp1_RTP21198st1_B9_RTP21198_201120
GAGGGCTTGACCAACAATCGCAAGGTTGAAAAATGATTCCATTAGGATGTAACATGTATGTAGTTTTGAAGGTACAGAACGAAAACGGTAGCCGGTTGGTTATCGTTTTTTTGTTGCCTTTTCTTTACTTTTACCCTATTTTTTTTCTTTATATTCTGTTAAAATATTTTTTAAATCAATTCATAAAATGATATGAGTGTCAAAAGGTCTTTTGCCACTCATTTGATACCTCGGATTGCGATCCAGCTACGCTGCTCCCGCAATCCTCCAAATATTCGAAATCTGCTGATTTACTGCGTAAATCGCTACTTTCTCATATTTGGCATGTCCCAAGTTCAAACACCTTATCGTGCAAGCACGAACGGCTTTTTGACCTTTTGACACTGGTATCATAAAATAACAGGTAACAGAATAGGAAGAAATAAGATGAAATCAACTAGAAACAGATCCAGACTGGCAGATCAGGGAACAAAAGAAATGCTGCCAGTTATTTTTTCTCTTGCGTGGCCAACTATGCTGGAACAACTGATGCAGACTGCAGTACAATATATGGACACTGGTATGGTAGGCGTCCTGGGAACAAGTGCAACGGCCGCTGTTGGAGCTACCAGTACAGTAAACTGGCTGATTGGAAGTACGATTTCTGCGATCAGCATAGGATTTTTGGCATACATATCCCAGTCAATCGGAGCAGGAAAAAAAGAACAGGCAAAAAAAGCTTCAGGACAGGCTGTGCTGACAGTTGTGATCGTAGGAATATTTTTTACAATTCTGACAATGGGACTGAGCCGTAAAGTCCCTGTTTGGATGCAGGTAGATCCTTCTATTCAGAAACTGGCATCCAGCTATTTCCTGATCCTCTATGCACCGATGCTTTTTCGAACTGCGAACATTATTTTTGGAACTGTCCTGAGAGCAGTGGGCGATACCAAAACCCCTATGCAGGTAGGAGTTGCCTTTAATGTTATTAACATTGTACTGAACTTTTTTCTTATATATTCCACCAGAACTGTGCTGATTGGTGGAAAAGAACTGGTGATCCCAGGCGCGGGATGGGGCGTTCAAGGTGCAGCAGCTGCGAGTGCTATAGCTTATACCATTGGAGGTATTGCAATTACGGTTAAATTATGGAAGCATACTGATATATCTCCAAAGGGTCAGAGCTTCCTGCCGGATTCTGCAGTTCTGCGCCCTTGTCTGAAGGTGGCTGTTCCAAATATGTTTCAGCGATTTGCCACGTCCCTTGGATATGTGGCATTTGCATCCATGATCAATTCTTTGGGCGAGACTGCAACGGCAGCCCATACTATTGCCAATACAGTAGAATCTGCTTTTTATATTCCAGGATATGGAATGCAGACAGCAGCGGCTACTCTTGCAGGAAATGCTCTTGGGGCCAATGACAATAAAAAACTCAACAGCCTTGCCAAGGCAATTGTGCCGTTGGAAGTGGGACTGATGGTTATTTCCGGAAGTCTGCTGTTTATTTTTGCGCCGATATTGATTAGGCTGTTTTCATCAGATGCGCAGGTTATCCGTCTGGGAAGTACGGTACTTCGTATGGTTGCTGTTTCCGAACCGTTTTATGGTGTACCTATTGTGATCGAGGGCATGATGCAAGGTGTGGGGAAAACAGTAACTCCCTTTATTTTCAATGTAGCGGGAATGTGGGGTGTAAGAATTCTGGGGACTTTTATCTGCATCCATCTTCTTGGACTGGGACTTGTGTCTGCCTGGGGATGCATGATAGGTCACAATATGCTTCTTTTTGTTTTATTCACTTTACATTATTTCAGCGGCAGATGGAACCCTATGAATAAAACAAAAGTATCCTTCCAATACAAGACTTGTAAAAAGTGACCAAAAATCACAAGCTTGACAGCAGAATATATAGGCTTTATACTGAAAAATAACGAATAAAAGCCGTCACGGCTTGGAATGGATGACGTTAATATGGAAAAAAGCGTGAAAGACAATCCTGAATACAAAATGAAACGGCAGGGAATGATCATCGGACTGGTCTGTCTTGCTGTGATGGTGTTTCTGACGATTTTTCTTATGAGCAGATATCGTCAAAGAACAGAGAAGATTTTTACAGAGCTTATGGAGGAATCACTTTTATCCACCCATTCGGAAGCACTGACAGAAATGGAGAATTTCCTGGCTGGTTCAGCTGGAGCAGATAAGGTGGAGGAAGCCTGGGAGGCTCTGAACGAGGACGAGGGGAATGTGCTTCACTATGCGTGCAATTCAGATGGGAAAATCCTGGCAGGAGATATGCGGATTTTTGACATTGAATATACGGTGGCGACAGTGCTTCATTCGCAGCATGTGAAAGATAACAGTATTTCCCAGGTGGAAAAGTCCCTTAAAAAGCTGACCTATGGAGCACCCCATATTTTCACGGAGCTTGAGAAAACGGATATCTATCTGGTGGCATCCAAGTTGGAAGGCAGAGACTGTATTCTGTTTTCAGAATATCGTTCCGCCAAAATGAAGAATTATAAAGCAGTGCTCATCAATGGAAACCGCATGATTATTTTTACGCTTCTTGGATGCGCGTTGATTATGCTGCTTTTTACAGTACGATTCTATATGAAACAGCAGAAGAAAGTGATGAAAGGTCAGGCAAGGTACGACATTTTGTCGGAGTTTTCGGACACGGTTCTTTTTGAATATGACTGCCTGGAAAAAACATTGGTATTTACGCCAAATATAACGACTTTATTTGGACTGAAGGAAATCGGTCCGATCAGGCCTTTTGACAGTGACACAGATTTCACAATGGTTCATCCAGATGATGTGGCGAAGGTAAAGGCACTTCTTTCCTCAATTGGTGATAATTCTGATGAGATTGATGATTTTGTAATCCGTTTTAAGGATAAGAACGATAATTATCGTTGGGTGCGATGGATGGGCCGTCTGATACGAGGCCGTCTTGGTACACCACAGGCATTTCTGGGCAAGATTTCTGACGTTCAGGATGAGATGACCAGAGAACAGGATCTTCGTGAAAAAGCCTCTGTTGATGGTCTTACAGGTGCTCTGAACCGCAAGGCTGCAGAGCAGAAAATCAATACGCTTATGCAGGATAAAGAGTGTAAAGGTTACCTGCTTATGCTCGATATTGATGATTTTAAGACGGTAAATGATACAATGGGGCATGCAATAGGTGACCTTGCATTGATTACTTTGGTAAAACTTTTGAAGGAACATTTCCGTAGGGAGGATATTGTCGGTCGTCTTGGCGGTGATGAATTTATTGTGTTTATGACAAATACAGAGCTTGCTTCGGCTGTTGAAGCAAAAGGTGCGGAAATTCTTGATATTCTGGCAAAGTCAGAGACTACACCACATTTTACCGTGAGTATAGGAGCGGCGGCTTATCCTGCAGCTGGAAACGACTATGAAAGCCTGTATCTGGCGGCGGATAACGCAATGTATGCTTCAAAGAAATCCGGTAAGAACAGAATTTATGTAGATAATGGTCAGCAGAAAAAAGAATGACCATAAAAAGGTATCGCTTTGAGACTAAAGGAAGGTGACAAAAATGCGGTTACAGATTGTACAGGATGCATTAAAAAAGAAGAATATCAAATACGAATATACAGAGATTGATGGCTGCGGAAGTCTTGATTTTCTGTTTCGAGGATTGAAATTCCATGTGTGGGAGTATGAGGACCGTGTCTGGGGGGCAGAGACAAATATTTATGAAGCAGGACGCAGTCAGGATATTGAGGGCAACTATGAAGAGGTCATTGCCAGAGAGATTTTATCATGGCCCGATATGATGCCAGGAAGTTGAGGAATGGGATGAAATACGAGATCAGCAATGAATATCTTAAAGTGAAGGCCGACACAGAAGGTGCTATTTTGTGGTCCGTGACAGATAAGGACGGATTTGAGTATATCTGGCAGGGAGATGACAGATACTGGAACGAGCATGGTGCCAATCTTTTTCCCTATATTGCCAGATTATGGGAGAAATCCTACATATTTCAGGGGAAGACGTATCATATGGATATTCACGGTTTTGCCAAGGATTCTGTTTTCTCCTGTGAGAAAGCAGGGGAGAATGAACTGGTGTTTGCAATGGAAGATACCAGGGAAACTTTGGAACAGTATCCATTTCATTTTCGTTTTGAGATCCGATATCTGCTTGAGAAAAATACTTTAAAAGTTTTCTATTCGGTAAAAAATAAGGATGAGAAAACGATGTATTTTGGAATCGGCGGTCACCCGGGATTTAATATTCCGATGGAAGAGGGACTTTCCTTTGAGGATTATGAATTGGAATTTTCCAGGGCATGTGAGCCGCAGCGCATTCTTTTTTCACAGGAGTGTTTTGTGGAGGGGAAGGAGTCCTATGAACTTTTGGAGGGCAGACGGATTCCTCTTCGTCATAATCTTTTTGATGAAGATGCTATTGTGCTGGAGAAAACCTCTGGAGAGGTTCTGCTTCACAGTACGAAGGGCAAAAAGGCAGTGAAGGTATCTTATGTGGATATGCCTTATGTCGGTTTCTGGCATATGCCCTGCATGGATGCTCCTTATGTTTGCATTGAGCCGTGGTGTTCCCTTCCATCCAGACAGGGAATTACAGAAAATCTGGAGGAACAGAAGAATCTTATTTCACTGGAAGCTGGCAGGGAGTGCCAGATTTCCTGGACCATGGAAATTCTCTAGAGCGTGTCTGAAAAAGGCTTTCTGCAAGATGTGCGTCACAATTTGTGGGAGATTTTGTCTGGATGAGGGCGCCGTAGCGGGCTACGGTAACCGAATTCAGGCAAAATCTCCCGCAAAGTGGGGCGTGCAGATTGCGGGAATGATTTTTCAAACACGTTCTAGAACGTGCAGATTGTGGGAATGTTTTTTAAATACTCGCAAGGAAGGCAGGGTATGTAATATGAAAAAGAAGCAGGGGGCGAACTGCGAATATTGTGTAAACTATTCTTATGACGATGATTACGAGTGCTATACTTGTGATATGAACCTTGACGAAGATGAGATGTATCGTTTTATTACAGGAACCTATCACGATTGCCCTTATTTCCGCATGGGGGACGAGTACAGAGTAGTAAGAAAACAGATGTAAAAAAATTAAAATTACTATTGACAAATAAAATCGAACGTGGTATTTTATTACAGAACGCTGCCGAAGACAGTAGGTGCCGTAAGGCATAAGGATTAAAACGCCTACCGAGGACTAAGTATTCTTTCGTAAGAATTACGTTAAGCCTTGCTGTCTTACAGTAAGGCTTTTTTTGGCGGTATATCAAATTCTATAAGGAGGTGTACCATTTCATGGCAAAAGTAGAACTGAAACAACCAATCGTAGAAGAAATCGCTAACAATATTAAAGACGCACAGGCTGTTGTTCTTGTTGACTACAGTGGTCTTACAGTTGAGCAGGATACTATTTTACGTAAAGAGTTAAGAGAGTCCGGCGTACAGTACAAGGTTTACAAAAACACTTTAATGCGTCGTGCATTTGAAGGTACTCCATGTGCAGATCTTGACAAGCACTTACATGGAACAAACGCTATTGCAATTTCTGCAACAGACGCTACTGCTCCTGCAAGAATCCTTGCTAAATTTGCAAAACAGTATCCGGCACTTGAGTTAGTAGCTGGTATTGTTGAGGGTAACTACAACGATCAGGCAGGAATCCAGGCACTGTCCCAGATCCCGTCCAGAGAAGAACTTCTTGGCAAACTGCTTGGAAGTATCCAGTCTCCTATTACCAACTTTGCTCGTGTGCTTAATCAGATCGCAGAGCAGAAGGGCGGAGAGGCTGAGGCACCAGCAGCAGAATAATTTAAGCTTCTGTCGCTGAATCGAATCATTGATTCCACAAAAAATTTAAAAATGGAGGAAAATTATAATGGCAAAGTTAACAACAGCTGAGTTTATCGAAGCAATCAAAGAGTTATCTGTATTAGAGTTAAATGATTTAGTAAAAGCTTGCGAGGAAGAGTTCGGTGTATCCGCAGCAGCAGGCGTTGTTGTAGCAGCAGCAGGTGCTGGTGAAGCAGCTGAGGAGAAAGATGAGTTTGACGTAGAGCTTACAGAAGTAGGTCCTAACAAAGTTAAAGTTATCAAAGTTGTTCGTGAGATCACAGGCTTAGGTCTTAAAGAAGCTAAAGAAGTTGTTGATGGTGCTCCGAAAATGGTTAAAGAGGGCGCTTCCAAAGCAGAGGCTGAGGATATCAAAACTAAACTTGAGGCTGAAGGCGCTAAAGTTACTCTTAAATAATTTAGGTGTATTTAAGCGAACCATGCTCCCCGCAGAAGTCTGTCGTGCAGGCCACTGCGGGGATTTTTTTGTGTAACAGGAAATTCTGTTGGAATTTCCTGCAATCAGGATTCTTTTTGTGCAAGGAGATTCTGAATGAATATAAAAATGTTTTTGACTGTAACATTACTGGGAGTATCTTTATATCTGGGAGGCAGTTCTGTTATATATGCTGAATCAGCAGAAAATGTGACGGAGAATTTTAAAGACAGCTTTTCAGATTGCGATCTTGAGCCAGAAATGGAAGAGGATGAGACTGGCTTCTATGGCGGAACAGCTGAGGTGGGATTTTTTTCAGCAGATGAGTCTGATAATGATTTTGAAGAGGAGCCAGAAGAAGCTCTGCTTACACCTGTACCTTCTGATAATGAACAGCAGATTCTGGCGACTATTCCAGAAGGCGCTGCAGTGGTGACTTTAGATGTGGCTGATGGAAGTGATATTACCGAAACTTTGAATACAGTGCTTCACTTTATGGGGCAGAGAGCTACAGATGAAACTCCTTGTACGGTAATCATTCCTCAGGGAAGCTATCTGATTTCCGGAACTATCCATATGTACAGCAATCTTACTCTTTATGCAGAAGGAGCTGTACTGACGAAATCCTGTACAGATAAGCATGTGGTCCTCAGACTGGGAGATGACATACTTTCTGCCGGAGGTTATGATGGATATCACAATATCACCATTGAAGGCGGAACCTGGGATCTGAATTACCCGGTTGTCGAAGATAAGGAAGGCACAGGCGGTTTTGTAGGCTTCAGGATTGGACATGCCAGACACGTAACTGTGAAGAACGTAACATTTCTAAACAATTTGAAATCTCATTTTCTTGAGCTGGCAGGTACGGAAGATGTAACTGTGACTGGCTGTACATTCCGGGGATATTGGCAGGAATATGAAGGCGGCGGACAGGAATGCATTCAGCTGGATGCATGTCTGGACTATATTTTTCCAGGATATCAGCCCTTTGATGGAGCAGTTTGTGAGAATGTCAGGATTACGGATAACATTTTTGAGAATGTGTTTGCAGGAGTGGGCAGTCACAGCATGATTTACGACAGACCATACCGGAACATCGTGATTCAGGGGAATACCTTTCGAAATGTGAAAAAGAGAGCTGTCTGGTGCCTGAATTACGTGGATTCTGCTGTGGAGGACAATATAATAGAGAATGCAGGCGGCGGAGTGCTTGTGAGCTGCATGTATTTCCCGAATACCCATCTTATGCCAGGAACTGCTGCGGGAATGGCAGGAAACCACCAGAATGCGGGCATTTCCGTGAAAAACAATCAGATTTCTATTTCTTCAGTGAGCCAGATCAATGGAAACACATGGAGAGGATATGGAATTGAAGTCCAGGGAGCCTGGGTAAGTGACAGCTCAAAGGCACAGGCTAAGGGAATTCCGACAGGTATTTATAAGGAAACCGGTGTTGAGGTAAAGGGAAATATGATCACAGGGAATGGAAATGGAATTCGCCTTTATCTAGCTGATGGCTGTACAGTGGAAAATAATCAGTTGAAACTGCAAAAAACTGCATCCTTTTCCAATATGGGAATTTACCTGTCTGCTTCTTCCAAAAATGTGATAAAAGATAATCAGGTATCAGGTTGTAAAAATGTAGGAATCTACGCTTATGACGGCGGAAAGCTGGGGACTCCATCCACAGAGAATCAAGTCCTGGATAATGTGATTTCAGGTATCGGCGGTGATGGAATTCTTATGGAAAATGGCTCTGACGGGTGTGAAGTAAGCCGGAACCGTATATCCTCCGGAAAAAAGAACGGAATTGTTCTCTGGGGCAGCGAGGAGTGTCAGATCACAGCGAATCAGGTGAAAGGCTGTATGCTGGACGGAATATATGTGGAAAATATTGGAAATGCTGTTATAAAATCTAACAGGATTACGAATGTGAACGGCAGAGGAATCCAAGTGATCGCAAGTCAGACTGGAAAACTTTATGGAAATGCGGTTACTGGCAGCAGAAAATGCGGTTTATATGTAAGCAGGTCAAAGATTTCCGGAAACAAAAAGAACCGTCTGGAGAATAATGGCAGTACTTATGCAATTTATGCGGAAAACAGCACTGGAATCATTTCCGTGAAAATGCCTACTGCGTCTAAGATCACCAGAAAGTCAGTGAAGATCACAGGCAAAGCGGCGGGTGGAAAGAAGCTTACAATTTATGCAGTAAGCAGAAACAAGAATAAAAAAATCGGCAGAGGAAGCATCAATTCCAAAAAGAAATATAATATTTCTATCAAAAAACAGAAAAAAGGAACGACGCTTCTCTTTGTATTATCGGATAAATATGGAAACCTTTCTTATAGCAAGAGAAAAGTAAAATAAATTATAACTATTCAGCAATTACAAATAAAAAACAAATGAAAAAACAACAGAAAAGTGCTTGACAGGCTTTTTTTGTTGTGCTATAGTGAAGAATGCTATATTATGGCAAGATATGCCTACTATGCTTATGCAGCAGAGCGGGCTGATGTTGTAATAAATAAAATAAAACAGGGGTGAAACGTCAATGGAAAAAAACAGAATTCGTTCTGTAAAAACTGGAAAAAGCATGCGAATGAGCTACCAGAGACAAAAAGAAGTCCTGGAAATGCCGAACTTGATCGAGGTCCAGAAGGATTCTTACCAGTGGTTTCTCGACGAAGGATTGAATGAAGTATTCGACGATATTTCTCCAATCGCAGACTACGGCGGAAAGCTCAGTCTTGAATTCATCGGCTTCACATTTGATGAAAAAGAGGCTAAATACACCATCGAGCAGTGTAAAGAACGTGACGTAACTTATGCCGCACCTTTGAAGGTTCGAGTGAGACTGATTAACAAGGAAACAGATGAGATCAACGAACACGAGATTTTCATGGGAGACCTGCCGATTATGACCGCGACAGGAACTTTCGTCATTAACGGTGCTGAGCGTGTTATTGTCAGCCAGTTAGTACGTTCCCCTGGAATCTATTATGCCATTGCACACGATAAAATCGGTAAGAGACTGTTTTCCTGTACAGTAATTCCTAACAGAGGAGCATGGCTGGAATATGAGACTGACTCCAACGATGTATTCTATGTGCGTGTGGACAGAACCCGTAAGGTTCCGATCACTGTACTGATCCGTGCACTTGGTGTTGGTTCCAATGCAGAGATCATTGATCTGTTTGGCGAAGAGCCGAAGATCCTTGCAAGTTTCACAAAGGATACTTCTACAAATTATGAAGAAGGTCTTCTTGAACTGTATAAGAAAATCCGTCCAGGCGAGCCGCTTGCAGTTGAGAGCGCAGAGAGCCTGATCAATGCGATGTTCTTTGATCCGAGAAGATATGATCTTGCCAAGGTCGGACGTTATAAATTTAATAAGAAACTTCATTTCAATAAACGAATTGTTGGTCATAAGCTGGCTGACGATGTGGTTGAGGGCTCTACAGGAGAAATTCTTGCAGAGGCTGGTACTATCGTAACCAGAGAACTGGCTGATGCCATTCAGAACGCTGCAGTTCCATTTGTATGGATCCAGGGTGAAGAAGACCGCAGAATTAAAGTCCTTTCTAACTTAATGGTAGACATGCATCACTATCTGCCAGAAATTGAGAACCTGGAAGAGCTTGGGGTTACAGAGTTAGTATATTACCCTGTACTCGAAAAAATTCTGGAAGAAAATGACACACTTGAGGATAGAATTGCTGCTATCCGCAGAGATATCCATGACCTGATTCCGAAACATATTACAAGAGAAGATATTTTTGCTTCTATTAATTACAATATGCATCTGGAATACGGCATTGGAAATGACGACGATATCGACCACTTAGGAAACCGTCGTATCCGTGCGGTTGGTGAACTGCTTCAGAATCAGTACCGTATCGGTCTTTCCAGACTTGAGCGTGTGGTTCGTGAGAGAATGACAACACAGGATGTGGAGAGCATTTCCCCGCAGTCCTTGATCAATATCAAACCTGTAACAGCTGCTGTAAAAGAGTTCTTCGGATCTTCCCAGCTGTCACAGTTCATGGATCAGAACAACCCTCTTGGTGAGCTGACCCATAAGAGACGTCTTTCCGCACTTGGACCTGGCGGTTTGTCACGAGACAGAGCCGGATTCGAGGTTCGAGACGTTCACTATTCCCATTACGGAAGAATGTGCCCGATCGAGACTCCTGAGGGTCCGAACATCGGTCTGATCAACTCCCTTGCATCTTATGCAAAGCTGAATCAGTACGGATTTGTTGAGGCACCTTACCGTAAGATTGATAAAACGGATCCTATGAATCCGCGTGTAACTGACGAAGTTGTTTACATGACCGCTGATGAAGAGGATAACTACCATGTAGCACAGGCGAATGAGGCACTTGACGCAGAAGGACATTTCGTTCGTAAGAACGTTTCCGGTCGTTATCGTGAAGAGACTCAGGAGTATGAGCGTCAGATGTTTGATTACATGGACGTATCTCCTAAGATGGTATTCTCTGTAGCTACAGCCCTGATCCCATTCCTTCAGAACGATGATGCGAACCGTGCGCTGATGGGATCAAACATGCAGCGTCAGGCCGTTCCGCTTCTTACTACAGAAGCACCAGTTGTTGGTACAGGAATGGAAGCAAAGACAGCTGTTGACTCCGGTGTTTGTGTGGTTGCAAGAAAGTCTGGTACTGTACTTCGCTCCACATCTACCGATATCAGCATCAAGAATGATGATGGAACAAAAGATGATTATCATCTTACCAAATTCATGCGCAGTAACCAGAGCAACTGTTACAACCAGCGTCCGATCGTTAATCAGGGCGAGCACGTTGAAGCAGGTGATGTTATTGCCGATGGTCCGTCTACTTCTCAGGGAGAGCTTGCTCTTGGCAAGAACCCTCTGATCGGATTTATGACCTGGGAAGGTTATAACTACGAGGATGCCGTACTGTTAAGTGAGAAACTTGTACAGAACGATGTTTATACATCTGTTCACATTGAAGAATATGAAGCAGAATCTCGTGATACAAAGCTTGGACCGGAAGAGATCACTCGTGATGTTCCAGGCGTAGGTGATGATGCACTCAAGGATCTTGATGAGCGCGGAATCATTCGTATCGGTGCAGAGGTTCGTGCTGGTGATATCCTTGTTGGTAAGGTTACTCCTAAGGGAGAGACTGAGCTTACAGCAGAGGAGAGACTTCTTCGTGCAATCTTCGGTGAGAAAGCACGTGAGGTTCGTGATACTTCCCTTAAGGTACCACACGGTGAGTATGGTATCGTTGTAGACGCCAAGGTATTCACAAGAGAAAATGGTGATGAGCTGTCTCCAGGAGTTAATCAGTCTGTACGTATCTATATCGCACAGAAGAGAAAAATCTCCGTTGGTGATAAGATGGCTGGTCGTCATGGTAACAAGGGTGTCGTTTCCCGTGTACTTCCGGTTGAGGATATGCCATTCCTTCCGAACGGACGTCCACTGGATATCGTGCTGAACCCGCTGGGTGTACCTTCCCGTATGAACATTGGACAGGTCCTGGAAATTCATTTAAGTCTTGCTGCCAAAGCACTTGGCTTTAATATTTCCACACCGGTATTCGATGGTGCAAACGAGAATGATATCCAAGATACACTGGAACTTGCAAATGACTATGTAAATACAGAAGATTTTGAAGAGTTCCGTGAGAAATACAAAGACATTCTGGCACCTGATGTAATGCAGTATCTGGATGAGAACAAAGCCCACAGAGCATTGTGGAAAGGTGTTCCGATTTCCAGAGATGGTAAAGTACAGCTTCGTGACGGACGTACCGGAGAGTTCTTCGACGGTCCGACCACAATCGGACACATGCATTACCTGAAACTGCATCATCTGGTTGATGATAAGATCCATGCCCGTTCCACAGGTCCTTACTCTCTGGTTACACAGCAGCCACTGGGTGGTAAAGCTCAGTTCGGTGGACAGCGTTTCGGAGAGATGGAGGTTTGGGCTCTGGAGGCATACGGTGCATCCTATACACTCCAGGAAATCCTGACAGTTAAATCCGATGATGTAGTCGGTCGTGTGAAGACTTATGAAGCAATCATCAAGGGTGATAACATCCCTGAGCCTGGTATTCCGGAATCCTTTAAGGTTCTTCTTAAAGAGCTCCAGTCCCTGGCATTGGATGTACGTGTGCTCAAAGATGATCAGACAGAAGTTCAGATCATGGAGAATGTAGATTACGGCGAAACCGATCTTCGTGCAGTTATCGAGGGAGATTCCCGCGGCCACAGAGGAGAGGAATCCTTCAGCAAACATGGCTATACCAAGCAGGAGTTTGACGGAGAGGAACTTGTTGATGTGGACGAGGACGAAGAAGAGGATTATGAATCCGAAATCGACGATTCCTACGATGATATCGAAGAGTAGAAAGGGGAAAAGAATACATGGCAGAATCAACCAATACCAATGAAACATATCAGCCAATGACTTTTGATGCCATTAAAATCGGACTGGCGTCCCCGGAAAAGATCAGAGAGTGGTCAAGAGGTGAGGTTACAAAACCGGAAACCATCAACTACCGTACCTTGAAACCGGAGAAAGACGGACTTTTCTGTGAAAGAATTTTCGGACCAAGCAAGGACTGGGAGTGCCACTGCGGTAAATATAAGAAAATCCGTTATAAAGGTGTTGTCTGCGACCGATGCGGCGTTGAGGTTACCAAGGCTTCCGTTCGTAGAGAGCGTATGGGTCACATTGAGCTTGCTGCTCCTGTTTCCCATATCTGGTATTTCAAGGGTATTCCGTCCCGTATGGGACTTATCCTGGATCTGACTCCAAGAACACTGGAGAAAGTTCTTTACTTTGCAAATTATATTGTACTGGATCCGGCAGATTCCGGACTTCAGTACAAGCAGATCCTTACAGAGAGAGAATATCAGGATGCCCGTGAGTCTTACGGAAATAACTTCCGCGTAGGCATGGGTGCTGAGGCTATCAAAGAGCTCCTTATGGCTATCGATCTTGAGAAGGATTCCGCTGAATTAAAGGCAGAGCTGGTTAAGGCAACAGGCCAGAAGCGTGCAAGGATCATCAAACGTCTTGAGGTTGTTGAATCCTTCCGCGAGTCAGGAAACCGTCCTGAGTGGATGATTCTTGATGTTGTTCCTGTAATCCCGCCAGATCTTCGTCCTATGGTACAGCTGGATGGTGGACGTTTTGCGACATCTGACCTGAATGATTTGTACAGAAGAATCATTAATCGTAATAATCGTCTGAAAAGACTGCTGGAGCTTGGTGCTCCGGATATCATTGTCCGCAATGAGAAACGTATGCTTCAGGAAGCAGTTGATGCCCTGATCGACAATGGTCGTCGTGGACGTCCGGTTACAGGTCCTGGAAACAGAGCCCTGAAATCCCTTTCTGATATGCTGAAAGGTAAATCCGGACGTTTCCGTCAGAACCTTCTTGGTAAGCGTGTTGACTACTCCGGACGTTCCGTTATTGTTGTTGGACCAGAGCTGAAGATTTATCAGTGCGGTCTGCCAAAAGAGATGGCAATCGAGCTGTTTAAGCCTTTCGTTATGAAAGAACTGGTAGCAAACGGTACCTCTCACAATATTAAGAATGCCAAGAAGATGGTAGAGAAGCTTGAGCCAGCTGTATGGGACGTTCTGGAAGATGTTATCAAAGAACATCCGGTTATGCTGAACCGTGCACCTACACTGCATCGTCTGGGTATCCAGGCGTTTGAGCCGATCCTTGTAGAAGGTAAGGCTATTAAGCTTCATCCGCTTGTTTGTACCGCTTTCAACGCTGACTTCGATGGTGACCAGATGGCTGTCCATCTTCCACTGTCCCAGGAAGCACAGGCAGAGTGCCGTTTCCTGCTTCTGTCTCCGAACAACCTTCTGAAACCTTCTGATGGTGGACCGGTAGCCGTTCCTTCACAGGATATGGTCCTTGGTATTTACTATCTGACACAGGAAAGACCTGGAAATAAGGGAGAAGGAAAGTTCTTCAAGAGCGTAAATGAGGCAATTCTGGCATATGAGAATCAGGTAATTACTCTGCAGTCCAAGATTCTTGTCCGCTGCAGCAAGGTAATGCCGGATGGAAGCACTTTCACAGGCAACGTGCAGTCTACACTGGGACGTTTCCTGTTCAATGAGATCCTGCCACAGGATCTTGGATTTGTTGACAGAAGCATTCCGGGAAATGAACTTCTTCTTGAGGTTGACTTCCTGGTTGGTAAGAAACAGCTGAAACAGATCCTTGAAAAAGTTATTAATACTCACGGAGCAACCAAGACTGCTGAGGTTCTGGACTCTATCAAAGCTATGGGTTACAAGTATTCTACAAGAGCTGCCATGACTGTATCTATTTCTGATATGACCGTGCCGCCGCAGAAGCCTGAGATGATCAAGGCTGCACAGGATACTGTAGATAAGATCACAAAGAACTATAAACGTGGTCTTATTACTGAGGAAGAGCGTTATAAAGAGGTTGTGGATACCTGGAAGAAGACTGACGATGAGCTTACTCATGCACTTCTTTCCGGACTTGATAAGTACAACAACATCTTCATGATGGCTGACTCTGGTGCCCGTGGATCTGATAAACAGATCAAACAGCTTGCAGGTATGCGTGGATTGATGGCCGATACAACCGGACATACAATCGAGCTTCCTATCAAGTCAAACTTCCGTGAGGGTCTGGACGTACTGGAATATTTCATGTCCGCTCATGGAGCTCGTAAAGGACTTTCTGATACCGCTCTTCGTACAGCCGATTCCGGTTACCTGACAAGACGTCTTGTTGACGTATCTCAGGATCTGATCGTACGTGAGATGGACTGCTGTGAGAACAGAGCAGAGATTTCCGGTATGTATGTAAAAGGTTTCATGGATGGCAAGGAGGAGATCGAGAGCCTTCAGGATCGTATTACAGGTCGTTTCTCCTGCGAGACCATTAAGAATAAAGAGGGCGAAGTCCTTGTAAAAGCAAACCACATGATCACTCCGAAGCGTGCTGCACGTATCATGAAAGAGGGTGTAGACAACATTACCGGAGGTGCTGTTGAGCAGGTTAAGATCCGTACCATCCTGAGCTGTAAGTGTAAGGTTGGTGTGTGTGCGAAGTGCTATGGCGCAAACATGGCTACCGGTGAGCCGGTACAGGTTGGTGAGTCCATCGGTATCATCGCTGCACAGTCTATCGGTGAGCCAGGTACACAGCTGACCATGCGTACTTTCCATACAGGTGGTGTTGCCGGTGGAGATATCACACAGGGTCTTCCTCGTGTCGAGGAGCTTTTTGAGGCAAGAAAGCCGAAAGGACTTGCTGTTATCACTGAAATCAAGGGTGTTGCTACAATCAATGACACCAAGAAGAAGAGAGAGATCATCGTAACAGATCCGGAGACTGGTGATTCCAAGACTTACCTGATTCCATACGGTTCCCGTATCAAGATTATGGACGGACAGGTTATGGAGGCTGGTGATGAGCTTACAGAAGGTAGTGTAAACCCGCATGATATCCTTCGAATCAAGGGTGTTCGTGCAGTTCAGGATTACATGATCCGTGAGGTTCAGCGTGTATACCGTCTTCAGGGTGTTGAGATCAACGATAAACATATCGAGGTTATCGTTCATCAGATGCTGAAGAAAATCCGTATCGAGGATAACGGAGATTCTGAGTTCCTGCCAGGTACACTTGTTGACTTCCTCGAGTATGAGGAAGTAAATGAGAAACTGGAAGCTGAGGGATTACGTCCTGCAATTGGAAAACAGGGAATGCTTGGTATTACCAAGGCATCTCTGGCAACTGATTCCTTCTTATCAGCTGCTTCTTTCCAGGAGACTACCAAGGTTCTGACCGAAGCTGCCATCAAGGGTAAGGTTGACCATCTGATCGGTCTGAAAGAGAATGTAATCATCGGTAAACTGATTCCAGCTGGTACAGGTATGAAGTGCTACAGCGATGTAGAGCTTGATACAGGAATGCCGGAAGAGCCAGAAGAAATCGAATTTGATGAAATGGACGACGAGGATCAGGATGTGCTGGATGTAGCGGAAGACTCAGAAGAGCTGGAGACTGCTGATGAGGCAGATCTTGCAGTGGATGAGGATGAGGATACATTTGAGGATGAGGATTCTTCTGAAGACAGTGAAGAATAAACGATAAAATATGAAATCCCCCAGGGTGACAGAAATGTTGCTTTGGGGGATTTTTGTGTAACAGAGAATTCTATGGAACTTACAGTTACACAAAAAAGTGCAGCCCGGCAGGAACACACTGCAGCAGCAAGGGAAATGCTGCTTGAGACAATCCGCCGTAGGCGAGGGTAAGGAAAAATATGGATAGAGGAAAATACAACCTGGTCTATCATTTGTGGTAAGATTCCTGTATAATGTTTTATGTAACTATTCAGAAGGCAGTATTCCGCGAGGTGTTCTGGGGGAAAAGTAGTTCACAGAAAACCCGAGAATAGCGGTGCGAAATCACGTAAACCATGATTTCTGTGCATCGTGACGGGGAAGACTTGCCAGTCCATTAAAAAAATCATTACCCGTTCGAGGAGGGAGAACATACATGGATAAAGATGTTCCGGTTTCCGTCTGGCCAGAATGGGAACTTATAGAGAAAATAGGCGAAGGATCCTTTGGGAAAGTGTATAAAGCAAAGCGGACAGAACGAGGCCGCTCTTTTTACTCCGCAATCAAGATCATATCCATACCGGCAAGTAAGGGAGAACTTGATAGCGTACGCTCAGAGATGAATAATGAGCAGTCTACCAGGGAATATTTTCGAAATCTGGTAGAAGACTGTATTCAGGAAATATATACTATGGAGCATTTTTGCGGAAATTCCCATGTGGTTTCATTTGAAGATTTCAAAGTGGTGGAATATTTGGATGAGATCGGCTGGGACATTTCCATAAGAATGGAATATCTTACCAGCTTTATGGATTACTGCACAGGCAAGGAGCTTACTGAGAAGGAAGTGATCAAACTTGGCTGTGACCTGGCTATGGCATTGATTTATTGCAGGAAATTGAATATTATTCACCGTGATGTGAAACCGGAGAATATTTTTGTGTCCAGATTCGGTGATTTTAAGCTGGGCGATTTTGGAATTGCCAGGGAACAGGCACATACCATGAGCAATATGTCCAAGAAAGGTACCTATTCCTACATGGCACCGGAGATTTACAAGGGAGAGAAGTACGACAGCAGTATTGATATCTATTCCCTTGGAATTGTATTATATAAACTGATGAATCAGAACAGGCTGCCTTTTCTTTCGCTGGATAAGCAGCTGATTACATACAGAGATAAAGAGACTGCCCTTGCACGGAGAATGGCAGGGGAGAAAATGCCGGCACCAGTTAATGCCAGTGCTTCTTTTTCCCACATTATACTAAAAGCGTGTGCATATGAGCCAGGGAAACGTTACAGGAAACCAGAAGATATGCTGCGGGATTTGGAGAAGCTTCGTCTGGCACCGGTAAATGCAGAGAAAGA
Source organism: Ruminococcus sp. J1101004sp1_RTP21198st1_B9_RTP21198_201120 (assembly GCF_040924245.1). NCBI lineage: Bacteria > Bacillati > Bacillota > Clostridia > Eubacteriales > Oscillospiraceae > Ruminococcus > Ruminococcus sp. J1101004sp1_RTP21198st1_B9_RTP21198_201120. Next base: position 17,783 of record NZ_JBCOMI010000031.1, read on the forward strand.
GTGGGAGAAGTCCCAGTGGGAGCTGACAAATTCGGCAGAACTTGAGCGGGATCAGAGAAGATATGCCCCTCAGAAGCCGGAAGACTGTATGGAGCGCACCCATGTGGCAGAAGACCCTCAGATTGAGAAAGCTGTCCGGGAAGAAGAGGCACAGCTCAGAAAGCCTGCGAAAAATGCAGTGAAAAATTATGAGAAACAGTCAGTAAATGTCTCTTCCACTAAGCAAAAGAAGCAGCAGAGAAGCGGGTGGGACCAGGAAAGACAGATTTCACCATGGACAGTTTCCCTTATTGTAGTGGCGCTTGCGGCATGCATTATTATTGGTGTTTATATGAAATTAATCCATGATGAGAATCGCAAGGCTCAAAATACGGAGAACGTTATGGAAGTTCTGGAAGCTAATGATAACAGTACTGCTCAAATTGATGAATTTTCTACTTCAATTCAGACAATTAAGGAGCAGGCGAATACAATTGTAAGCGAACTTCCGGACTGCAAGGAAGTTGGCAAGGAAGGCGATCGGCTTCGCTACTATGACAGCAATGGGAAACTGGTGAAAGCGCTGATTTATCCGGAGACATCCGAAGATGGAGTTTATGAGGAGTATTATTACTGGGATGAACGTCTGTTTTTTGCATATGTATGGACTGGTAATAAGAAGGAATTATATTATTATGACAAGCGTGGCAAACTGATCCGCTGGATCGATACAGACGGAACTGTCCACAATAAGGAGAATGACAGTACTGAGTACACCAAGCGTGGCGAGAAATACTGGAAAAATGCGCTGGAGCAGTTAGATGAATGATGATACCGGTCATATAAGAAGTGGCTGTGATTCTTTGGAATATCGACAGACAGACGAAGAGGAATAGAATGACATATCATATTGATTATGCATATACCTGCCATGCAGGGAAAGTGCGACCAAATAACGAGGACAATTTCTGGTGCTGCGGAGAGCACCTTCCAGTGAGTAATCATGGAACAGAAGAAATCCGTACAGGTATCAGGCTTCGGGAGAGCCTTCCGGTAATGGCTGTTTTTGACGGCATGGGAGGGGAGAGCCAGGGGGAAATGGCTGCCTGGCTTGCTTCTGACAGCCTGGAGCATTTTTATAGGGAAAATAAGGGGATGCTTCGTAAAGCACCAGAACTTTTTCTTACGGAAGCCTGTAAGAATATGAATCAGGCTGTATGTGATTATGGTCGGGAACAACGGATCAGTGCCATGGGAACTACTATGGCGATGATTGCTTTTGGAAAAAAAGAAGCGTATATCTGTAATCTGGGAGACAGCAGGATTTATCGGTTTTCCAAGGGGAATTTTTCACAGATTTCCAGAGATCATGTGTTGAAAAGCTGCAGATTTGGGAAAGCACCACTGACTCAGTTTCTGGGAGTGGAGGAGACCGAGATGAAGCTGGAACCTGCCATTGCGGCAGTTCCTTATCAGGATAGGGACCGTTATCTGCTTTGCTCAGACGGGGTAACAGATATGTTATCTGATCGCGAGATTGAAGAAATTATGAAGCTGGAGGACTCAATTCGTGATATTGCCCATGCTCTTTTAACAAGGGTACTGGATAAAGGGGCCAGAGATAATACTACGATCATTCTCTGCGAGGTAAGAGCAGAGAATCGGCCGTTCAAAACCTGGCTTTTGCAGAAGAAGGGATAAATCAGAGGGCAAAATTTTTCACAATTTAAGTAGTTGATTATAGGAAAATGAAGGTGATTTATGATGAAAAATCGTATGCAGGATCTTGATTTTGAACAGACAGTGGCATTTGATTCCGTAAAGGATTTTGAATTTACCAGAAGGGCCGCCCAGAGATTTCGTCAGGTAGTCAGTCTGGACGGATTTGAGGATGAAGATGCGGACGTTATTTTTCATTATTTATATAAAGAGATGGAGCTGGTTTCGTTCGGAGATCATTTGAAGAGATATATCTATGAAAGAGCCGGGATTGAGGAACCGTTTGGGGAAGTGCCTCAGGAGGTATACAGAGATATTGCAGTTGATTCTTTCCGGGAAACCTATACACCCAAGTCTATGAATCCTACTTCAACTAAGCTTCCTGCGTTGGTGAACAACTGGCTTACACAGGCCTCAGTAAAACGCGAGACTGTATTTCTGCTGGGCTTCGGGCTTCGCATGAGCGCGGAGGATGTTTCAGACTTTCTGACAAGGGTGCTGAAGGAGCAGGATTTTGATTTCCATAATCCAGAGGAAGTGATCTACTGGTATTGTTATAGTAAGCAGCTTCCTTACAGCAAGGCAGAGGAATATAAAGAGAATTACAAATCCACGGAACCTGCAGCAGATAAAGGCAAAGTGGCGGAAGTAATCAGCGGCGATTTTACCATAGATACAGAGGAAAAATTGCTGAAATATCTGGCATGCCTGAAAGCTGGCTGGGATGATCCAATGAATGAGAAGAGCCAGGCATTTCAGGAGTTCCTGCGCCTTCTGGAACATGCGAAGCAGATCATTGCGGCCATGTATCAGAAGGATGAGGAGGAGAAAGGCCGGGCTAAGGTCTGGAAACCGGAGAATATTACTCCTTCTGATCTGGAGAAGGTAATCTGCAATGGTATTCCTATCAATAAAATGGGAAATCTGAAAAAAATGTCAGCCTCTATCCTGGCGAAACATTTCAGCCAGAAGAGGTTCAGCAGACAGAGAATTACCAATATTCTGAATCACAAGTTCCCGGTAGAGCGGTTTGATCTTCTTACGCTGGAGTTCTTTATTGTGTCTCAGGAGATGGAGGATGATGATCCCTATGACAGATACCATCATTTCATAGAGGAAGCGCAGAGAATTCTGAAGAAGTGTGGAATGAGCGAGATTTATATTGTGAACCCATACGAATGTTTCCTGCTGATGTGTCTTTTGACGGATTGTCCGCTGGCTGTTTTTTCGGAGATATGGGAAATGTCATATGAAGAGAATGGGGACGAGGAGTAAGCAGTTTCTTAATATAGAAATGCGCAGTGTTGTTTGGAGGCACTGCGCATTTTTAATAGCAATTAAGGTTAATCATTATAGTAGAGATAAATACTGCGGCTAAGCTGTGCAATTGTATTCTGGGCTTCTCCCGGGCTGGAGAGGTTCTGGGAAAGGAAGACGATGACCAGATCATTTCCGCCCTGTGCGTTGTACAGGATTCCGGCATCATTTTCTACATCGGAAAGCTCGCCGGTTTTGTTGGCAACGCTGACGCCCTCTGGCAGGGCAGCAGGAATCTTGTTGGTACGTTGCTGCTGTTTCAGAAGGGAATACATTTCTTCTGCATGTAAAAGGCTTGGCGTCTGAGTAGTACCAGAGCAGATCTGGTAAATTTCTTTTAGGAATTTTCCACAGTCATAGGCAGAAGTGTAATTATCTCCGAATTCGTTGCTGGCAAGAAGCAGTCGTCCCATGGAAGTATTTGTGTAGCCGTGAGACTGACAGAAACTGTTTACTTTCTGCATACCTGCAGTGCTGTCGCCACCTCCCAGGCAGGAAACCAGACTGTTTGCCGCGTCATTGTCACTGACGGTGATCATTGGTGTCAGATAGGAATCCAGGGTGGCAGAACCATACTGCTGGGACAAAGAATCATAATTCTCATATACTGCACCCATAATGAAAAGCTTGATCAGGCTGGCTGCCTGCATTGGAGAATCATTGATCGTAGCCTCTGAGCCGCCTGCAAGGTCACAAATATAAACACTCCAGGAACCGTTTGCCCCAGGAAGCTGGGATTGGATCTGAGTGACCAGAGTATCCATCTTTTCATCGGATTTGTTGTCAAAAGCAGAACTTCCGTGAGAGGGAGAGATGGTGCCGTCATCGTCAGAAAGTTCGGGGGTAATAGCAGTCATGGAAGAATCTTCTTTTTCCTGGGAAGTGCCATCTGTTGTTTGCGCGGAGTCGGAACCGGATGACTGGGAAGGACCTACTGGTTCTGCATTGGCAGCAGGAGTCTGATAAGGAACAGTTACTTCCTCCGGAGCTGGAGAAGACTGCACAGGACCTGCACTTTCTTTCCGGGAAGGTCCCTGGACAGAAGAAGCATCAGTAGAAGCTTCGCTGTCGGAACTTCCATCATCAGAAACAAAGCCGCTCTGGTCGGCGTCATCAGAAGTCTCATCACCAGAGGTAAAACTGAAAGTTTCACTGTCAGTGAAATCTTCAGTCTGATCTGTTGCTGAATCATTTTTTGCCAGATTAATACTGCTCTGGCTGTCCTTTCTGAAGAAAGTAAGGTAAAGAATGATAAGAATCAGTAAAGCAGCGACAATGCCAAGAAAAATCAGCAGATAAGAAGAGGTTTGTTTCTTTCTATTATTTTTCATAAGTTCTCCTTTCGAATCAATGAAATATCTGGAAGAGACATTATTTTATGGCAATAAATCCAGATTTATTTTTCCGCAAAATATGCATCAATCCCATCTGCGATTCCGGATGCCATTGTGTCCTGAAAATCCGGATCGCTCATTTTCAGATCGTCAGATTCATTGGTCATAAATCCCATTTCCACAATAGTTACCGGAATGGTGCTCCAATTAATTCCAGTCATATTGTCGGCATATGTTACGCCGCGGTTTTCAAATCCGGTTGCGTCACAATAGGCATCCAGAATGAACTGGGAAAGGATGTTGGAATCATCATAGAGCTGGGATACATAAGGATTGGAAGAGGAGGGGGAAATGGTAAGTGCACCGGCAGCAGAGGAAGACTCAGCACCATTGGCGTGGATGCGCACGCAAATATCAGCCCCCTGACCGGCTACATATTCAGCTCGCTCTTTATTGCTGATGGCAGTATCATTATCCGTTCTGGTGAGAACTGTCTGATAGCCACGGTCTTCCAGAATCTGCTGCAGCTTTAAAGAAACATCCAGATTTAGCTGGTATTCAGGCAGACCTGAAAAAGTTCCCTGGGTTCCTGTTGAGGCTTTGGCTTTCATTTCTGTGGAACCTGGACCAAGAGGTTCAAGGTCACTCATATCCACATTTGGACCCTGATGACCGGGATCAATACCGATTATATGTGACTGGGCTACAGGCGGTCCCTGAAGATCGTCAGTGGTCTCAGCACAGACAGTGCACAGATTTATAAGTCCTGCTCCGGAAAAAATCATGAGGCCAAATGCAAAAATCCGGGAGAATCTACTGGATTTAGCCACTGCTTTTTTGAAACACATATGTATACTCCTGTTCATGTTAATTTTTTTTTCGACTATTCAGCAGATTGTATTTCGAAAAGCAGGTACTGTAGAGGTGCTGAAAAGTTCTTGTTTCTTATTATAATAATGTGAAGCTGTGAATGCAATGTAAAGTTAAGTTTTCCTAGAGCGTGTTTGAAAAAGGCTTTCTGCAAGATGTGCGTCACAATTTGCGGTATATTTTACCCGAATTCGGTTACCGTAGCCCGCTAAGGCGCCCTCATCCGAGCGAAATCTCCCACAAATTGTGATGCAGATCACGGGAATGATTTTTTTACACGCTCCAGAACAGCAGTAAAAAATACATTATAATAAGAAGAAACCTATTTATAATTCACCGTGATAAATTGTAAAAACCTTGAAAAATAAGGAAAAATTGATGAAAAACACCTTGACAGAGATATGCAGACAGGATATAATCAAAAAGCGTGCGAAATAAGGCATTTTTTTCCGCGCTTACTAAGATAATAGCAACCGCAAGGAAACCCCATAGAACAATCTATGGAGAAATAAATCGGGAGGTGAAATGGAATGCCAACATTCAACCAGTTAGTAAGAAAAGGACGCCAGACAGCTGTTAAGAAATCTACAGCTCCGGCTCTGCAGAGAACTTATAACTCTTTAAGAAAGAAAGCAGTTGAGCAGTCTGCACCACAGAAACGTGGCGTTTGCACAGCTGTTAAAACAGCTACTCCTAAGAAGCCTAACTCAGCTCTTAGAAAAATCGCCAGAGTTCGTCTTTCCAACGGAATCGAAGTAACAAGCTACATCCCAGGAGAAGGTCACAACCTTCAGGAGCATAGCGTTGTTCTGATCCGTGGAGGAAGGGTTAAGGACTTACCTGGTACAAGATACCACATCATCAGAGGTACTCTTGATACCGCAGGTGTTGCTAACAGAAAACAGGCCCGTTCCAAATACGGCGCTAAGAGACCGAAAGTTAAAAAATAATCCATCCGTATTGCTGCGGAGACTATAGAGATTTGTACGGTATTCCATATACCCTGTCGGTTGCGGGTTAAATATAGGACCATTACCAGTGCGAACATGCAATAGTTTACTGCGTGAGTACCGATGAGATAATCAGGATGATTAAGGAGGGAAGTAACGTGCCACGTAAAGGACATACTCAGAAAAGAGACGTTCTGGCAGACCCGATGTACAACAATAAAGTTGTTACAAAGCTTATCAATAACATCATGTTAGACGGTAAGAAAGGTGTTGCACAGAAAATTGTTTACGGAGCATTCGCCAGAATGGAAGAAAAATCTGGCAAGCCAGCAATTGAAGTATTTGAAGAGGCAATGAACAACGTAATGCCTCAGCTTGAAGTTAAAGCAAGACGTATCGGTGGAGCTACTTATCAGGTTCCGATCGAGGTAAGAGCTGACAGACGTCAGGCTCTGGCTCTTCGCTGGATCACCATGTTCTCCCGTAAGAGAGGCGAGAAGACCATGGAAGAGAAACTGGCTAACGAGCTTATGGATGCAGCCAATAACACCGGAGCATCTGTAAAGAGGAAAGAAGACATGCACAAGATGGCTGAAGCAAATAAAGCATTTGCTCACTATCGCTTCTAATCAAGGAGGAAAATCCATTGGCTGGAAAAGAAGGTAGAGAATATCCGCTCGAGAGAACCAGAAACATTGGTATTATGGCTCATATCGATGCAGGTAAGACAACTCTTACAGAACGAATTCTGTACTATACAGGTGTCAACTACAAGATTGGTGATACTCATGAAGGTACTGCTACCATGGACTGGATGGAGCAGGAGCAGGAGCGTGGTATCACAATCACATCCGCTGCAACAACATGTCACTGGACACTGGAAGAGAACTGTAAACCGAAGCCAGGCGCTTTGGAGCATCGTATCAACATCATTGATACCCCAGGTCACGTAGACTTTACTGTTGAGGTTGAGCGTTCCCTTCGTGTACTGGATGGCGCTGTCGGCGTATTCTGTGCAAAGGGTGGTGTTGAGCCACAGTCTGAGAACGTTTGGCGTCAGGCTGATACCTACAATGTACCACGTATGGCATTCATCAATAAGATGGACATCCTTGGTGCAAACTTCTACGGCGCAGTAGAGCAGATCAAGACTCGTCTTGGTAAAAATGCAATCTGCCTGCAGCTGCCAATCGGAAAAGAAGATGACTTCAAGGGAATCATTGACTTATTCGAAATGAAAGCTTACATCTACAATGACGAGAAGGGCGATGATATTACTATCACCGATATCCCGGAAGACATGAAAGAGGATGCTGAGCTTTATCATACAGAACTGATCGAGAAGATCTGTGAGCTGGATGACGATCTCATGATGGAATATCTTGAGGGCGAAGAGCCAAGCACAGACAGACTGAAAGCAGCTCTGAGAAAAGGTACATGCGAGTGTACAGCTGTTCCGGTATGCTGCGGTTCTGCATATAGAAACAAAGGTGTTCAGAAACTTCTGGACGCTATCCTGGAGTACATGCCTGCTCCAACAGATATTCCACCAATTGATGGTGTTGACATGGATGGAAACCCGACCGTGAGACATTCTTCTGATGAAGAGCCGTTCTCCGCTCTGGCATTCAAGATCATGACAGACCCATTCGTTGGAAAACTTGCATATTTCCGTGTATATTCAGGAACAATGAATTCCGGATCCTATGTATATAACTCTACAAAGGGCAAAAAAGAGCGTGTTGGCCGTATCCTTCAGATGCATGCTAACAAGCGTATGGAGCTTGATAAGGTTTACTCCGGTGATATTGCTGCAGCTATCGGATTCAAATTCACCACAACTGGTGATACAATCTGTGATGAGCAGCATCCAGTAATCCTCGAGTCCATGGAGTTCCCGGAACCAGTTATCGAGCTGGCTATCGAGCCTAAGACAAAAGCAGGACAGGGCAAACTTGGTGAGGCTCTTGCAAAACTTGCAGAAGAGGATCCGACCTTCCGTGCACATACAGATCAGGAAACAGGACAGACCATTATCGCTGGTATGGGTGAGCTTCACCTTGAGATCATCGTTGACCGTCTTCTTCGTGAGTTCCACGTAGAGGCTAACGTAGGTGCTCCTCAGGTTGCTTACAAAGAGACAATCACCAAGGCTGTTGATGTAGACAGCAAGTATGCTAAACAGTCCGGTGGTCGTGGACAGTATGGTCACTGTAAAGTTAAATTCGAGCCTATGGATGCCAACGGCGAAGAACTGTACAAGTTCGAGTCTACTGTTGTCGGCGGTGCTATTCCGAAGGAATATATCCCGGCTGTAGGAGAAGGTATCGAAGAGGCTATGAAGGCTGGTATCCTTGGTGGATATCCGGTTGTTGGTGTACATGCAAATGTATACGATGGATCTTATCATGAAGTCGATTCTTCTGAGATGGCATTCCACATCGCAGGTTCCCTTGCATTCAAGGATGCTATGCAGAAGGCTTCCCCAATTCTTCTGGAGCCTATCATGAAGGTTGAGGTAACCACACCAGAAGATTACATGGGTGATGTTATCGGTGATATCAACTCCCGTCGTGGTCGTATCGAAGGTATGGATGATATCGGCGGCGGTAAGATGATCCGTGGATTTGTTCCGCTTTCCGAAATGTTCGGATATGCAACAGATCTTCGTTCCAGAACTCAGGGACGTGGTAACTACTCCATGTTCTTTGAGAAATATGAGCCAGTTCCAAAGAGTGTTCAGGAGAAAGTTCTGGCAAAGAAAGACTGATTTAACTACAGGCTGAATCAGGATTTCATATAAAACAATAAAAAGCTTGCAAATATCCTTGGTTTGCAATATAATCAAGGATAGCAAGTTTAAAATCGATATGGCGCTCTATTTTAATAGAGAATGAGCCAACTATTCAAGGAGGACATTTTAAAATGGCAAAGGCTAAGTTTGAGAGAACAAAACCGCATTGTAACATTGGTACCATCGGACACGTTGACCATGGTAAAACAACTTTAACTGCAGCTATCACAAAAGTACTTTCTGAGAGAGTTGCTGGTAACGTAGCTACAGATTTCGCTAACATTGATAAAGCTCCAGAGGAAAGAGAGCGTGGTATCACAATCTCTACAGCACACGTTGAGTATGAGACAGAGCATAGACACTATGCACATGTTGACTGCCCAGGCCATGCTGACTACGTTAAGAACATGATCACTGGTGCAGCTCAGATGGATGGTGCTATCCTTGTTGTTGCTGCTACAGATGGTGTTATGGCTCAGACAAAAGAGCACATCCTTCTTTCCCGTCAGGTAGGTGTTCCTTACATCGTTGTATTCATGAACAAATGTGATATGGTTGACGATGACGAGCTTCTTGAGCTGGTTGAGATGGAGATCCGTGAGCTTCTTTCCGAGTATGACTTCCCAGGAGATGATATCCCGGTAATCAGAGGATCTGCTCTTAAAGCTCTTGAGGATCCGAGCAGCGAGTGGGGCGATAAGATCATGGAGCTTATGGATGCAGTAGATAGCTACATTCCAGACCCACAGCGTGACACAGATAAACCATTCGTTATGCCTGTAGAGGACGTATTCTCCATCACAGGACGTGGAACAGTTGCTACTGGTAGAGTAGAGGCTGGTGTTCTTCACGTATCTGATGAGGTTGAGATCGTTGGTATCAAAGAAGAGACTCGTAAAGTTGTTGTAACTGGTATCGAGATGTTCCGTAAACTTCTTGATGAGGCTCAGGCTGGTGATAACATCGGTGCACTTCTTCGTGGTGTTCAGAGAAACGAGATCGAGCGTGGACAGGTTCTTGCTAAACCAGGAACAATCACATGCCATACAAAATTCACAGCTCAGGTTTACGTTCTGACTAAAGACGAGGGTGGCCGTCATACACCATTCTTCAACAACTATCGTCCACAGTTCTACTTCAGAACAACAGACGTTACAGGTGTTATCAACCTTCCAGAAGGAACAGAGATGTGCATGCCTGGAGATAACATCGAGATGACAATCGAACTGATCCACCCAATCGCTATGAGCCAGGGTCTTACTTTCGCTATCCGTGAAGGTGGACGTACTGTAGGATCAGGACGTGTTGCTACAATCATCGAGTAATCACTGACTAATATATATTGAGTACCGCAAGGTACATTGTGTCCAAACGTAAGATACCCCGGAACCGTAAGGTTTCCGGGGTTTTTCTGTACTCTAAGAAAAGAATTATTCGTAAATTTATCAGGTTAGTAATAGTGAAACATTTATCAGCAAGATGAAATACAGATAAATTTATAATTAAAAAATAAGACCAGCGGTGCCAAAACGGTGCCAAAAAGAAACTCCTGCGAATGTTTGCTATTCACAGGAGTATTTTTTTACCAGCCTTTGATCTGTTTGATTTGTTCAGCACGTTCTGGATCACGATGATATTGTAATTTCAGACGGATAGTTTCCACAACTTCCTGTCTGGATTCATCATCAAGCTGATAGAACGATGTAAGCAGATTATCTACATCAGGCATACTGTTCTTACCGAAAAGGTACATCAGCGGATACATAGAATTTTTTAAGTAAGTCTTTACACGACTTGCGTCTAATGCTCCGTTCAAACCGTCTGGAAGTGTAGGATAAATCTCTTCTTCCTTAATTGTGCCAGAAAATGGACTGGCAGAACATATCTCATTCACATCAATTTGCAATTCATTCGCAAGTCTTAATGCAAAATCAAATCGAATATTGGAATCTTTTTGAATAATTGAATATAAGGTTGTAGCACTGATTCCGGTTGCCTTTGCAATTTTGCGGACATTTGTGCCTTTTTCATCAAGATATTTCTTTAAATTTTTACCGTCACCCATAGAATCCTCCTTTTTCATATATTAGAAAATTACGAAAAACATAAATCTATAAAATATCATAACACAGACGTGGAATAAAATAAAGAAAAAATAGTGTACGAAGTTCGTAAAAATGTGTTTACGAAATATTGACAACGATAGAAATACATGATATTATCAATTTACGAAAATCGTACAGATATAGAAATACAGTAAACGTATTCTATATCTGGAGAGGAAAGGAGGAGGCAATATGGCAAGTTACAATTATATGATGAGTGCTGATGAAGTGGCACAGGAATTAAACTGCTCAAAATCTCATGCCTATAAACTGGTGAAAGCTATGAATAAAGAATTATCTGCACAGGGATATATTACGATGGCTGGAAGAATACCAAAGGCGTTTTGGGCAAAAAAGATGTATGGCTATGAAATAGCAGAAAATTAGGGAGGATCAATATGGCTTACAGAGAAAAAGACACAAAAAAATGGACAGCCCAGTGGTTTGAGACAAATGTCATGGGTGAGAAGAAAAAACGCAGAAAGCGTGGATTTGAAACAAAGCGAGAAGCATTGGAGTTTGAACGAAGCAAAAAGTTGAGCAATGAGCGAAGTATGGATATGAAGCTGAGCGATTTTATTGAGATTTATTTTTCAGACAAACAAAATGATCTGAAAGATCGAACAATCAAAAATAAAAGATATATGATGCAACAGCATATCGTTCCATACTTCGGAAATCAGATGATGAGTGAAATCAAGGCTTCACAGATTATTCAGTGGCAGAATGAAATTCAGAAAAAAGGCTATTCAGATTCTTATCTGAGAATGATTCAGAATCAGTTGACCAGTCTGTTTACACATGCAGCTAAAATCTATGACTTGCCGGTTAATCCATGCAAGAAAGTGAAACGAATGGGAAATTCAGATTCAAGAAGTTTGAACTTCTGGACACTGGACGAGTACAAACAGTTTATACAGACAATGGAGCCGGGAACAAGATATTATCTTATGTTTGAGATGCTGTTCTGGACTGGATGCAGGATCGGGGAGCTGCTTGCGATTACAAAAGCTGATATCAATTTTGAAAAGAATCAGCTTAGTATCAATAAGACTTATTACCGGACAGGAATGCAGGATATTATCACAGAACCGAAAACAAAACAGTCCTTTCGGACAATCGAAATTCCGGAATTTCTGAAAGAGGAAATTAAGGAATTTGTAGATGGTCATTACGGAATGCCGGATACAGAAAGATTATTTCCGGTTGTTCAGGAAGCGGTACAGCATAAGATGAAACGGCAGATTGAGCTGGCAGGAGTGAAGAAAATTCGAGTGCATGATATCAGGCACAGCCATGTGGCTTATCTTATTGAGAAAGGTGTGGAACCGTTATTGATTCGGGACAGATTAGGTCATAAAGATATTCGTATCACATTGAACACTTATGGACATCTTTATCCAAATCAGCAGAGAAAGATTGCAAATCTTCTGGATAATGAAAATGGAAATGCTGTTACCGGATTGGGAGAAGAAAGAGATGAATGTTGAAAAGGCAAAAGAAAAAGCCCAGATAAATAATCTGAGCAAGTTCTCTGATAATCAGATTCACTGATATACCATCTTGGCAGATTCAGTATATCACGAATCGGGAAATACGACAATTCCCGAATATCTGTTCATCAGAGACTTGCCCGGAAGGGCAGGAGGAGATGATGGAATGAATATGAATGAAAAAAATAAAATTGAGAATTGTAGAATAGAACCAAAACTGAAACTGATCAATATGGATTCAGTAGAGGTGGAACAGGTAGAATGGCTGCTTTATCCGTTTATTCCTTATGGAAAAGTGACCATTATACAGGGAGATCCAGGAGAAGGCAAGACAACGATGGTACTTCAGATTATTGCAAAACTGACCAGAGGAGAGCCGATTCTTCCTGTTACTGATAAAACGAAAACAAAAGAAAAACGAAGTGATGAAGTCGATAGTGAGAATGAAGATTTAGATGCTGAAGATAATATGCAGGAACAGTCTTCTGTGTCACCTGTAAATGTAATCTATCAGACAGCAGAAGATGGACTTGGAGATACTATCAAACCCAGATTACTTGCTGCAGGTGCAGATTGTTCAAAGGTGCTGGTGATTGATGACAGTGACCAGCCACTGACAATGGCAGATGTCAGATTGGAAGAAGCAATCGTGCAGACAAAAGCAAAAATGGTTGTTCTTGATCCGATACAGGGCTTTCTGGGAGCGGACGTAGATATGCACAGGGCAAATGAGATCAGACCACTGATGAAGCGTATCGCAGTGCTGTCAGAAAAATATCACTGTGCAGTTATTTTAATCGGTCATATGAACAAAAACAGCAACGGCAAATCTTCTTATCGAGGACTTGGCTCCATTGATTTTCAGGCTGCTGCAAGAAGTGTTCTGATTGTCGGGCGAGTGAAAGATGAACCGGAAGTAAGAGTGGTATGTCATACGAAGAGTTCTCTTGCACCGGAAGGAACGTCCATTGCATTCAGACTGGATAAGAATAATGGGTTTGAATGGATTGGAGAATATGATATCAGTGCCGATGAACTTCTTAATGGAGACGGAAGAGGACAGAAAAGTCGGAAAGCAAAAGAATTTCTCCTTGAGATACTGGCAAATGGAGGAATGACTCAGAAGAAAATTGCAGAAGAAGCAGAAGCCAGAGGAATCAAAAGTAAAACGCTATGGAACGCCAAACGGGAACTTGAAATTGATTCCGTAAAACGTGGAAAGCAATGGTATTGGATGTTGCCAGAATAAAAATGGAAGATGGCAAGATTACCATTTCTTAAGAAGAGGGGATCTTGCTACCTTGAAAGGAGAATAGATGCAAAATAAAAGTGTACAGATTCCATACGAGTTATTCTTTCAGCTCTTGCAATATTTTTTGATGGATAACTACGATGGTGAAGAAATAATACGGTTGGGATTGGAGAAAAAACTGGATGCAATGGTGAATCGTGAAGTATACAGCAAATCCAAAACAGCACCAACGGAAGAAGAAAGAGAAAAGTTCCGGAAGGAATATCTGGACAGACGGGGAATACCGGAGAACTTTCGATGGTAAAGGTTCTTTCTGAACACTTTATTACAGGAGCGTGTCACGCACCTGTAGATAGCAGACAAGGAGAATGTTGGTAAGGTGTAGTCGGGAGTTGACTGGCGTAGAAGAGAATTTTCAAAAGGGAGCCCTGATTCAGGGCGCCCCTGCGGAAACGGTAGATGAAAGGAGATTGGCACAATGAGAGAAGGAAGATTAGGATATAACAGTTATAACAAAAGATATGGATTATTATCATCAGATCTATGGATTGATACAGGATTTCACTGTGGAGAATGCCTGGAAGTGTTGCTTGATGATGAATGGGTTCAGACCAGAATGGAAATGAATCCTGCAAGAGAATGGTATCTTGTAGGGACACCGTATTGTGGTGATTTGGAATATATTCGGGCAAGGATACCGGAGTAAAGGTCTCTGTACCCCCGGAGGGCGCAAGGGTACTTTTGATGGACGGTACGGCTGTCGAAAGTGCTTTTGCGTTACTTTTGACAAAAGTAACAAAACCGCCGTATCCGGCGAATATTTCTTTTTATACTATAGCTGGCAAAGATACAAATTTATGTGCCATGTCTGGCACTGGTTTTAGAAAGCGGGGTGAGGAATATGACGATGAAACGAACAATCAGTGGTATGATCGGGACAGGGTCTCTGGCTCATAACAGACGAGATTTTATAGCAGAAAATGTTGATCCAGACAGAGTGCAATTAAATATTTGTTACCGGAATGAGAATCTGAAAGAAGTCTATAAAGAGCTGTTTGATGAAGCTGTAGAACGGTATAATGTCGGGAAAAGAAAAGATCGGCAGATTACAAATTATTATGAAAAGATTCGCCAAGGAAAACAGGAAAAGTTGTTCCATGAAGTGATTTTCCAGATTGGAAACCGAGAAGATATGGCTGTTGGAACAGAAGCAGGAGATCTGGCTGTAAACGTACTGGATGAGTATGTAAAAGATTTCCAGAAACGGAATCCGACACTTCGGGTATTTAGTTGCTATCTGCATCAGGATGAGGCTACTCCACATCTCCATATTGATTTTATTCCTTATGTGACGGACTGGAAAGGAAAAGGAATGGATACCAGAGTTTCACTGAAACAGGCATTAAAAAGTCTTGGATTTCAAGGTGGAAATAAGCATGATACGGAACTGAATCAGTGGATAAATCATGAAAAAGAAGTTCTGGCAGAGACTGCAAAGCAGTATGGAATTGAATGGGAACAGAAAGGTACTCATGAGGAACATCTGGATGTCTATAACTTCAAGAAAAAAGAACGGAAAAAGGAAGTACAGGAATTGGAGCAGGAGAAAGAGCATCTAACTGCTGAAAAAGAAGAATTAACAGCACAAATTGCAGAATCCAGAGCAGATATCCAGAATTTAAAAGACGATAAGGAACAGGCAATCAAGGCGAAGCAAGAAGCAGAACAAAAGGCAGGGAGCGCAGAAAAAGAACTAAAAAGCCTGGAAGATCGCAGAGAACAGCTACAACCGATTATGGATAGTGTGAGCAAAGAAATCAAAGAATATGGAACGGTTAAAATGTTACTGCCGGAGGCGGGCACGCTAGAACGGGCAGTAACCTATCGAGATAAAAAAATTAAACCACTGTTTCTTCAAATAAAGAATAAGGTTGCTGTAATGGCGGCTCAGGTTAAAGAACTTACGAAAGAGGTGGAAGGTTGGAAGAGAAAATATCAAAAGGTGAAACAAAAATATAATGCTATTCAGAGAGAACTGGATGATATACGTAAAGATAATCAGAAATTGTCAGAAGAAAAAGATATATTACAAGGTGTTTCTGATAGGTATGATCGTGTTGTGCGTGTTCTTGGAATAGAAACTGTAGATACAGCAGTACAGCAGGATATTCAAAACGAGAAAGTCCTGGAAGAAAAGCGACGGATGGAACAAATGCCGAAGGGAAATATTCATGAAAGATTGGCATGGGGAATGAAAAAAAGCGAGATGGAGAATCAGCAGCGTAAGAAAACTAAATCAAAAAACAGAGAAATGGAGAGATAAGATTATGGAAACACACATTTATGATGAAAAGAACGGATTAAGCTATACTTTGCATGGAGATTATTATTTGCCGGATTTGGTATTGAATGAAGAAGAACCGATATATGGGAAATATGGAATGCTGAGGAAACAGTTTCTGAAGGAACACAGATTAGCAAAATATCAATATTTGTTGTTGACTGGAAAGCTGACGGAACACCTGAATCAAATTGATCAGGAGAGCAGAGAGCAGGTGGAAATGCTTATGGAACAGATGGCAGAAAAACAGGGCGTAACTGAAGAATTAAAGGTACAGAATCGGACGAAGTGGGTTAGACTGATGAATAATATAAAAGCTAGTGCAGAAGAAATGGTGTTGAAACTTCTGAAAAGCACATTGTTTGTAAAACTCCCTGCTATTAGGTTCCACATTCTCACCTCCTTTCTCGTTGGAAAGTTGGTGGTGCTTCCCCCTTTTCGCGGGGCAATACGGCGTTTTTGAAAAACGCCGAAGATTTTTTGAAATTTTTTCAAAAAATTTTTTGAGCAGCAAAATACGCCTGTCCGAAAAGCCCGGACAGGCGTATAGGTATTGTAAGCAGTATTTAGATGATTAGACAGTTCATAGTCAAGGGTAGAGAGGTTCCCGGCGGTGGTCGGGCTTTTTTTGATATGTCAATGACCGTCGGATTTTGTCGATAGGGTATGTGCTTCATGGCGGCTACCTCCTTTAGCCGCCGCTTTTAACAGTGATACCGCGTCATTTCATTAGAAGATAAAAAGAAACGGCGGCTTTGATTTTTCAAAGCTGCTGCGGAAATCAAAGAACGACAAGCAACAGTTCTGATTTTGCTCCAATATGGTTATTAGGGGCACAAATTAAAATCAAAAAAGAGCCGATAACAGCAGTATTTCAAACTGCATATTATCGGCTCTGCGTCTGTGCGTCTGGCTCTTTTAATTAAATTATTTCTGTTGTTTTTTGGCTTTATTATATGTATTAGCTAACTGTCCACAAGCTGCTTTAATCTCTCTACCATGAGAAACTCTCATGGTAACTTCAAGTCCTGTTTGCTCTAATTGATGTTTGAACGCAACCATTTCTTGTTTTTGTGGTGTTCTAATTTTTGAATTACTCGTCGGGTTGTATTGCAGCACGTTAATCATAACATTTTTGCCCTTAAACCATTTTGCAAGTTGCCTTATATCTGAGGAACGGTCATTTATACCTGGTAAAAGCAAATACGCAAATACCACTTTTCGATTATGCCTTTGAGAATAGGACAATGCTTGCTTAACAACATCTTCAATAGCGTACATGTGCATATGAGGAATGATACAGTTTCTCGCAGCCTGTGTTGCTGCATGTAAAGATATTGTCAACTGAATTTTTAGATGTTCTTCGCGCAATTTTTTTAATTGATTAACTGGACCAACTGTTGATACGGTAATGCCGTCGGTTGGAAAGTTAAGTCCATTTCTATCTCGAAGAATATGGATTGCTGCAATCAAGTTGTCGTAATTGAATAAAGGTTCTCCCATTCCCATAAAAACGATACGATTTACTTTTTGACGTATCAATACAACCTGCTGCACAATTTCAGACGGTGTTAGATTACGAACAAAACCATTGCGTCCGGACTCACAAAAAATACAGCCAACAGAACAACCAACTTGCGTACTTACGCAAACAGTCCCACCATCTCGCCGTTTAATAAAAACCGTTTCAATATACCTGTTATCTTTCAATTCATAAACATACTTTTCAGTATCGCTACTTTTATAGACTTTTTTTGTTGATATTGATAGATTTTCTTTGTGAAATGGCTGTTTATACAATTCCGTATATAAGGCTCTTGCTTTATCCTCTCCAATTACTTCCGACATTTCTTTGTAAGTAAATCCGTATGGGTCATTCAATATTTCCGTAGGTGTACTTTTAGGTAAGTGTTTCATTTAAATATCCTTCCTTTTCAAAATTAAAAAGTTTGTTTTTCAGAGTTTTTGATTATGATTTCTAGTTTTTCAACATCAACGATATGCGTTAATTTACATTTAGGGCAGAAAAGAGGAAAATTTCTTAATACCGTATTATAAAATACTTGAACCCTCGTCTTTCCGTTACAAATTGGACATTTTATCCAATATTTTTCAAGCATAATATTTCTCCTTTTGCGCAAAAAAATGCAGGTCAATTCTCAACATGAGCATTGACCTGCATTTATACATATAATACTACAACAAAATTAAGGCATAGTTTTTATACTATGTCTATACGTCGTTAGTTTTGTTGTATAGCATACGCAAAATAAGCATGACAAAAAAGCCCATATTGAAAATGGGAAAAATCTTTTTTGATTTCAATGCTTATCGAATACGCATGCTATGTAACATAAACATTCCCCCCCTTTTATATAATATTATATACAAAAGCAGCTTGTTGTCAACATATATATATATGAATTATTTTGGCTAACTGATAGAACTATGTAGACATATCCAAGAAGAAAGGGGAACAGTAAAATGTAAGAGGGTGAATAACTATGGCAAAAAGACCAGTACCAAAATACGACTTCAAGGCTTTTGGGGCAGCGATAAAGGCAGCGCGTGAAGGACGCAAGGAAAGCCGCAAGAAAGTAGGCGACGAAATGTTTATCTCGCCGCGCTACCTTGCGAACATTGAGAACAAGGGGCAGCACCCAAGTTTACAGATATTCTTTGAGCTGATACAGCGTTACCATATATCCGTATCTCATTACTTCCAGCTTTGGCACGACTATTGAAAATTGATATGAATGAATTGTTTTCGTTTCATGAAGAATTGACAGAAAAAGAGATTGGACAATTTGTGAATGAACTTTCGGAAGTTTCATTGGACAGCTTTACAGAGGCTTTCGAGATGGCATCTCGTAAAATACAGGAGTATCCTCATTGCGACTTATTAATATATACGATCGCAACCGTTCTGAACGGATCTTTGACTTTGTCAGATCTTAATGACGAAGAACGAATGGAATATAATACAGCTATTATTGAGTGGCTGGAACGAACAGCAGATAGTCAGGATGAAAGAGTGAGAAATTCAAGCGTTTTTATACTTGCAACAAAATATGTCCAAATGGAGAAATATGAAGAAGCAAATGCCCTTTTGAAAAAAATTCCTGATACTGTAATTGATGCAACGATTATGAAAACAAGTGTATTAGCACATCAGGAAGGAACAGATACTGCTGCATTATTCTTAGAAGGGAAATTGCTACAGGCAGTTATCAATATCCAAAGCTACTTGTATAAGTTAATAGAAATGGAAGAAGAGACAGGAAATCATGATAAAGCAGAGAAAATTGCTGAGATTACAGATCACATGATATCATTGTTTGGACTATGGAATTATGGCAACACAGTTCCATATCTGCTGATTGCTGGATATCGAAAAGATGTAGAAAAATGTATCCAGTTAATTAAGCGATTATTAAGTGAATCACAGAAGCCTTGGAATATGACACAATCCCCTTTGTATTACAGGTATGAAGATACTGCACAGGGAAAAGCTTTTTCGGGACTTGGAAAAAATTTTGTTCGTGAATTGTATTCGGAAATTGAAAATAAGAAAGAGTATGAATTCTTGAGGGGGAATAAGGAACTCGAATCAATTTTTGAGGAACACTTGAAATAGGTTGTAAAAATGTATGGAAATAGATGTAGTTGAGAAAGAAGAAAATTTTTGACATTTCCACAGATGCGTGCTAATATGATTATAGAAAAAGAGTGCTACCGATAGACGGTTAGTCCACATACTTATTGATTACAAAAATAACCGTTCAGTTTGCAGGCTGGGGCGGTTATTTTTGTGGTTTATGATTATCTTTGCCTAATGTATATCCGATACTAAAGCAGGTTAAGCCGAAGCTCACTACTGCTATGAAGTCCACAATACTCATTGGCTTAGCCCTCCTTTCCACTGGATTCCTTTACAGGTTTCTATGTAATCAGAGGGTCACAGTCCCTCTGGAGAAGGACTAACCGCCTACCGTTATGGTAGCACCCATGTTTCGATTATAACAGTTAAAAATTACCGGTGCAATATAAAGTTGGTAGAGAAGTATCTAGTATCTACAGAAGAGAATCGGTTTGAGTATTCTCCGGTGCCAAAACGGTGCCAAGAAATCAGGCAAATCAAAATAGGTGGTGCAATTCAGCTGTTTTTCACTGTATTTTGGAGAGAAAACCATAAAAAATATGAGATAAAACGGGATTAAAGTATCGTGAAGGTGGACGTACTGTAGGATCAGGACGTGTTGCTACAATCATCGAGTAATCACTGACTAATATATATTGAGTACCGCAAGGTACATGTGTCCAAACGTAAGATACCCCGGAACCGTAAGGTTTCCGGGGTTTTTCTGTTGAGTAAAAAGTTTAAAATAAGGCTGTAAAGAATAGCGAATAAATTGAAAACAGGCAGGTATGGGAAGAAAATGAAAATCTTCGCATATCTGCCTGTGATACTGTTATGATACTATTTCTGTTCGTTATTGGAAAATTTCTGTGTTAAAAGTTCATCTCGTTTACGGATTCGTGTCTCAAAATCCAGTTCTTCAATTTCTTTATGGGTGACAGGTTTGGAAGTGTAGTATTCCAACGTCTGCTTTTTCCACATATCAAACATATCTTTGCCTGTGAAATAAGATTCCAGGCTTTCTCTGTTCTCCTGCAGATCAGCAAGAAAATTACACATATCTGCGTTTAAAGAATGTTCAGGATCATTTCCATAAAAGCGAAGTCCGGCATACCATTTCTGTGTTTCTGTTTCTATATCACCGGGAAGTTTATTATTTATATCCAGTTCATACCGGAGTTCATTGGATTCATTCATCTGCAGTAAAACCCAAAGAATATCGCTGAGAGTAGAAATCTGTACTTTATTTTCAGATAATCCAAATAACCAGTCCAGTGAGACATGAAATTTCTGAGCAATAGTCAATAACACATCATTGGAGGGAGTAACCACACCATTTTCATAACTGGATAAAGTTGACTGACGTATACCAATAGCTGCGGAAAAGTTTTTTTGATTCATCTTCAGATCAGTTCGCAGCTCTTTTATTTTTTCTGAAATAGATGATTCCTGCATATTATCCACCTCCTTAAAAGCTATGATTAGTATATCACAAATGATAAAAATCAACAATATAGAAAAATATCATTCATGATGATAAAAATTATTGACAATGATTATTTAAAATGATATAGTATCAGTGAAAATGATAATTATAGACAAGGAGGAAATGATATGCAGAGACAGAACTATATGATTACAGCGGAAGAAGTTGCAGAGAGCATGGGGATTTCACTTGGATATGCTTACAAGCTGCTTCGCAAACTGAACAAAGAGCTTGCAGATCAGGGATATGTAACCGTTGCGGGCAAGATACCGAGGGCATTCTGGGAAAAGAAATTTTATGGATATTCCCAGATTGCAATGTAAGGGGGTGAGAAAGTATGGCAGCATACAAAGATGAAGAAAGAGGAACCTGGTATGTTTCATTTTATTATGAGGACTGGACAGGAGCCAAAAAGCGAAAAGTAAAAAGAGGATTCCGTACTAAGAAAGAAGCATTAAATTTTGAAGCGGAGTATAAAAGAACAGCGAAAGCAGACATGGATATGACAATGGGAGAGTTTGTAGAAGTCTACTTCCGAGACAAGTCTCAGTCATTGAAGGACAGGAGTATCAAGAACAAAAGAGATACGATGAATGCTCAACTGTTACCGTATTTTAAGGACAGACCGATGAACAGTATCACACCAGCAGAGATTATCCAGTGGCAGAATACGATTATTGAAAAAGGATATTCAGATGATTATCTGAAAACAATACAGAATCAGATGACGGCATTGTTTAATCATGCGAAGAATATCTACAATCTGGCAGATAATCCTTGTGACAAAGTAAAACGTATGGGAAAGACTTCAAAAAAGAAAATGAAGTTTTGGACAATTGAAGAATATCGGCAGTTTATGACCGGAATAGAACCGGGAAGCAAATATTATGTGCTGTTTGAATTATTATTCTGGACAGGAGCGAGAGAAGGCGAAGCACTCAGCATTACACCTGCTGACATTGATTTTGAAAAGAATCTACTTCATATCAATAAAACTTACTACCGTATGCATGGAGAGGACGTGATTACATCTCCCAAAACAGAAGAATCGAACCGTACGATTTCCATACCGGAATTTCTGAAAAAAGAGATTCAGGACTATATTAGCAGACTGTATGAGTTGCCCGAAGATGAACGGATTTTTCCAATGGTTCATGAAGCGGTACAGCATAAGTTAAAACAGGTGGTTCAAAAGACCGGAGTAAAAAAGATAAGAGTACACGACATTCGTCACAGTCATGCGGCATTTCTGATCAATAAGGGAGTGCAACCATTGATGATTAAAGAAAGGTTTGGACATACGGACATTCGCATTACATTGAATACTTATGGGCACTTATATCCAGATCAGCAGAAAGTGGTGGCAGATATGCTGGATGATGAAAATATAAAAAGCTCCGGAAGTACGAACAACCGGAGCAATGTGACAAATGGGGACGAATCCACAAATGTCAACCCTAGACAAGTTGATTATATCAGGGATTCTTCCAGAGAACAACAGATAATTGGCGAGAATAGTTTGAAAAATGGAGGAATTTATGGAACAGAGAAATGAGAATAAAACAGAATTGAAAATGATAAAGATGTCAGATGTCCAGTCCCAGACAGTGGACTGGCTCTGGTATCCATTTATCCCTTATGGGAAATTAACGATCATTCAGGGTGATCCGGGCGATGGAAAAACTACGCTGATATTAAATATTGCAGCGAGATTGTCTAAAGGAGAAGGTCTGGATAACGATATGAAAGTAACAGAACCAGTAAAGATTATTTATCAGACAGCGGAAGATGGGCTGGCAGATACGGTAAAACCCAGACTGGAGCTGGCAGAAGCGGTCTGTGAAAGAATCATGGTTATAGATGAAACAGAAAAATCACTTTCCATGATAGATGAGAGACTGGAAACTGCTATCAAACGGACTGGTGCGAGAGTGCTTATTTTAGATCCGATTCAGGCATACCTTGGAGGAACAATGGATATGAACCGGGCAAATGAAGCAAGGGATATGACAAAAAGATTGAGCTTGCTGGCAGAAAAGTATAAATGTGCAATTTTATTAATCGGACATATGAATAAAGCTGGTGGAAATAAAGCTGCATATAGAGGAATGGGTTCGATTGACTTTTTTGCAGTAGCCAGAAGCGTATTACTGGTAGGAAGAATAGAGGGAGAACCGGACTTAAGAGCAGTGGTTCAGATTAAAAATAATCTGGCTGCATTTGGACATTCCAAAGCATTTCGCCTGACAGAAACCGGATTTGAGTGGATAGGTGACTATGAAATCACAGCAGATGAGGTGCTTGGTGGAATTGCTCCAAAGGTAAATAAACTGGAACAGGCAAAAAAGATGCTGAGGGAACTGGCAGAAACATCAACTTCTGTGCAAAGCAGTGAAATCTTTGATATGGCAGAAGATTTGAATATTTCTAAAAGAACACTGGAAAATGCAAAAAAGGAACTTGGAATTAAGGCAAGACGAATCGGTAATTCCTGGTATTGGGATTTAAATAAAGTTAAGCCGGAATAAATTAAGGGTGCAACATTGCAGAGTATATAGAAAATGCGGAATTAAAATGCAAGGTTGCAATCTGTAAAGACATTGCAGTGTTGCGTCCTTACATAAATTGTAAGAAGGTGAGAACTTGAAAAACGTTATGATTCCAGAGGAGTTATTTGGAAAGATTATAAAATATCATTTACTGGATCAGGAACAGGAAGCAGATGATATAAGAAAAGGTCTGGAAAAAAAGCTGGATGCAATGGTAAATCGTGAGGCATACAGTAAATTCAAAACTGCGCCAACAGAAGAAGAACGGGAAAAGTTCCGGCAGGAGTATCTGGACAGAAAAGGAATGCAAGAGAGCTTTCGATGGTAACAGTTCGTGTTGATTACCTTTTTACAGGAGCGTGTCACGCCCCTGTGAGAAGTAAACAAGAAGAAAGTTGGTAAGGCGCATACGGAAAGCTGAGGCTGGACGGTGAGGTTGCTGTAAATTTGATAGTTGTGAAGAAGGGAGAACGATTCGATGAAGCAGGGAAGATTAGGATATAACAGTAGCAATGACAAATATGGGTTATTAGCCTCGGACTTATGGATTGATACGGGATTTCACTGTGGAGAAGGTCTTGAGGTGCTGGTCGATGATAAGTGGGTAAGGACAAGAATGGAGATGAATCCAGCAAGAGAATGGTATCTGGTTGGAATGCCATACTGTGGAGATCTGGAATATGTGCAGGCAAGAATACCGGAATAATTTAGTCGAGAGAGTAACGAAAGAGATAAAATAGCCCCCGGCAGGGCGCAAGGGTACTTTTGATGGACGGAACGGCTGTCGAAAGTGCTTTTGCGTTACTTTTGACAAAAGTAACAAAACCGCCGTATCCGGCGAAGATTTCTTTTTATACTATAGCTGGTAAAGATACAAATTTATGTGCCATGTCTGGCACTGGTTTTAGAAAGTGGGGTGACGAACATGACGCTGAAACGAACAATTAGTGGTATGATCGGGACAGGTTCTCTGGCTCATAACAGAAGGGAATTTATAGCAGAAAATGTTGATTCAGACAGAGTGCAACTAAATATTTGCTATCAGAATGAGAATTTAAAAGAAGTTTATAAAGAACTGTTTGATGAAGCTGTAGAACGATATAATATCGGGAAAAGAAAAGATAGACAGATTACAAATTACTATGAAAAAATCCGGCAGGGAAAACAAGAGAAGTTGTTCCACGAAGTAATTTTTCAAATTGGAAATCGAGAAGATATGGCTGTCGGAACAGCAGAAGGAGATCTGGCTGTAAAAATACTGGATGAATATGTAAAGGACTTCCAGAAGCGGAATGCAACGTTACGGGTATTTGGGTGTTATCTACATCAGGATGAGTCTACTCCACATTTACATATTGATTTTATTCCTTATGTGAATGATTGGAAAGGAAAAGGAATGGACACCAGAGTTTCGTTGAAACAGGCATTAAAAAGTCTTGGATTTCAAGGTGGAAATAAGCATGATACAGAGTTGAACCAGTGGATGAACCATGAAAAAAAGGTCCTGGCAGAGATTGCAAAACAGCATGGCATTGAATGGGAACAGAAAGGTACTCATGAGGAACATTTGGATGTTTATAACTTCAAGAAGAAAGAGCGAAAAAAGGAAGTACAGGAGCTGGAGCAGGAGAAAGAGTATCTAACTGCAGAAAACGAAGAACTGACAGCACAAATTGCGGAATTCAGAGCAGATATCCAGATTTTAAAAGACGATAAGGAACAGGCAAGCAGGGAGAAACAAGAAGCAGAACAAAGGGCAGAGGACGCAGAAAAAGAAGTAAAAAGTCTGGAAGAGCGTCGAGATGTGCTGCAGCCGATTATGGATAATGCCAGTAAAGAAATAAAAGAATATGGAATGATTAAGACGTTTTTACCGGAGGCAGGAACATTTGAACGTGCAGTACCTTACAGAGAAAATAAAATCAAGCCATTGTTTATCAAGATGAAGAATCAGATTGCTGCATTAGCTGGAAAGGTTGTAGAACTTAACAAAACGATAGAAAGCTGGAAAAACAAATATCAAAAATCTACGGAGAAATGTGATGATATCCAAACGCAGTTAGATGATGTGCGTAAAGAAAATGGAAAATTATCAAATGATAATCAACGTTTACAAGAGATTTCGGACAGATATGACAGAGTGGTGCGTATTCTGGGAATGGAAACTGTAGAGGATGTGGTGCAGCAGGACATTAAAGAACAAAGGGCACTGGAAGAAAAACGGCGAATGGAGCAAATGCCAAAGGGAAGCGTTCTGAAACAGTTGGAATGGGCAACTCAAAAGAGCCAGATTGAAAACCAACAACGTAAGAAAAATAAAACAAAATACAAAGGATTGGAGATTTAGACTATGAAAAAACAGATTTATGATGAGAAAAATGGAATGAGCTATACGTTGCATGGAGATTACTATTTGCCGGATCTGGTTTTAAGAGAAGAAGAACCTACATATGGAAAATATGGAATGTTACGAAAGCAGTTCTTAAAAGAACACAGATCAGCAAGATATCAATACATGTTATTGACCGGAAAATTGAATGAACATCTGAATCAGATCGATCAGGAAGTCAGAGAACAGGTGGAAACGCTTATGGAACAGATGACAGAAAAACAGGGTGTAACTGAAGAATTAAAGGCACAGGATCAGATGAAGTGGGTTAGGTTAATGAATAATATAAAAGCCAGTGCAGAAGAGATTATATTGAAAAACATGGTATATGTGTGAGATCGTTCTTTTACACTTTTGTATATATTAGAATAGCACTTTAGAAAGCACTATGGTAAAATAAAGTGAAGGTAAATCGTTAAGGAAAGAATCGAAGGTGGTGCAAACGAAAAAGCAGTATGGAGACTTTTCATTAACTGCCCTTTCGTTT
>NZ_JBCOMI010000032.1:0-44079 GCF_040924245.1 Ruminococcus sp. J1101004sp1_RTP21198st1_B9_RTP21198_201120
TTGCGCCGGCGAGTGAGTAATACACATTGTCCAAATGCGTCCGCATTGAAGAACTTTTAATCAACTAAATAGCAATTGATTTATAGGAGATATTATGAATCCAAAAGCTTTAAAATCACTTGAATACTACAAGATCATCGACCAACTGACAGAGAAGGCTTCTTCCCAGATGGGGAAAGACCTGTGCAGGCACCTCCTGCCCTCTGAAGATGTTTACGAAATCCGTCATATGCAGACCCAGACCAGAGACGCCCTCACACGCCTTTTCCAGAAAGGAAACATCTCCTTTGGAAGCGTAAAAGACGTGCGCGGCTCACTGAAACGTCTGGAAATCGGAAGTTCCCTTGGAATTTCCGAACTCCTTGCCATTGCCGGACTTCTGGAAAATACCAACCGTGTCAAAGCCTACTCCCGAAATGAGCGCGGAGATGCAAGAGAAGACTCTCTGGACGGCATGTTTGAGAGTTTGGAGCCATTGACTCCCCTCTCAGCCGAAATCCGCCGCTGCATCATTTCCCAGGACGAAATCAGTGACGACGCCAGTGCCGGTCTGATGCATGTACGCCGCAGCATGAAAGTTGCCAATGACCGCATCCACACCCAGCTGGCCTCTCTGGTAAACGGCAGCGCCCGTAATTACCTTCAGGACTCCGTTATCACCATGCGAAACGGCCGCTACTGTATCCCGGTAAAAGCCGAATACAAAGGTCAGGTTCCAGGTATGATCCACGACCAGTCTTCCACCGGCTCCACTTTATTCATTGAGCCTCTGGCGATTGTCAAACTAAACAACGACATCCGCGAGCTGGAGCTTCAAGAACAGAAAGAGATTGAGGCAGTTCTCGCTGCCTTAAGTGAACAGACAGCCCAGAATGTGGACGCCATTCGCGCAGACCTTGACATTATGATCCAGCTGGATTTCATTTTTGCCAGAGCAGGACTTGCACTGGATATGAATGCCACAGAACCCATTTTCAATACAGAGAAACGCATTCACCTGAAACAGGCACGCCACCCGCTCATTCCCAGAAAAAAAGCCGTTCCCATTGACATCCGTCTTGGAGAAGACTTCGACCTCCTTGTTGTAACCGGACCAAATACTGGTGGTAAAACCGTTTCCCTTAAGACAGTTGGACTTCTGACCCTGATGGGACAGGCGGGACTTCACATTCCAGCCCTGGACCGCTCCGAGCTTTCTGTTTTCCGTGAGGTTTACGCAGATATCGGGGACGAGCAGAGCATCGAGCAGTCTCTCAGTACCTTTTCCTCACATATGACCAACGTAGTGTCTTTCCTGAAAAAAGCAGATCAGGACTCTCTGGTGCTTTTTGATGAGCTTGGCGCTGGTACCGACCCGACAGAAGGAGCGGCACTTGCCATCTCCATTTTGTCCTTCCTGCATGAACAAGGCATCCGCACTATGGCAACCACCCATTACAGTGAACTGAAAGTTTACGCCCTGTCCACTGACGGCGTTGAAAATGCCTGCTGTGAGTTTAATGTGGAAACCCTGCGTCCTACTTACCGCCTGCTCATCGGTGTTCCTGGAAAGAGTAATGCCTTTGCGATTTCTTCCAAACTTGGACTTCCGGACTTTATCATTGAGCGCGCCAAAGATCAGATCAGCCAGAAGGACGAGTCCTTCGAGGATGTACTTACCTCCCTGGAAAACAGCCGCGTGATCATCGAAAACGAGCGTCAGGAAGCAGAGCGTTACAAAACCCAGATTGCTTCCTTGAAACAGGAGTTAGAGTCCAAGCAGGAGAAGCTGGACGAACGTAAAGAGCGGATCTTGCGCGAAGCCAACGAAGAAGCCCGTAAGATTCTTGCAGATGCTAAGGAATACGCAGATCAGACCATGAAAATGTTCCACAAATTCCAGAAAGATCACGTGGACACTGCTGCCATTGAAAAAGAACGCCAGAATCTTAGAAACCGCATGAACAAAGCCGAAAAGGGCATGTCCATAAACACCACCGTAAAGAAACCGAAAAAAGAGCTGAAGCCTAAGGATCTTTCCCTTGGAGACACCGTTCAGGTACTGAGCATGAATCTGAAAGGAACTGTCAGCAGTCATCCCGATTCCAAAGGCTTTCTTTTTGTACAGATGGGTATCATCCGTTCCAAAGTTCATATTTCTGACCTGGAGCTTGTTGACGAACCAGTTATCAACACTCCTGGACTTTCCAGAACAGGAGCAGGCAAAATCCGCATGTCCAAGTCTACCAGTGTTTCCACAGAGATCAATCTTCTTGGAAAAACTGTAGATGAGGCTGTGGCAGAACTGGATAAATATCTGGATGACGCTTATCTGGCACACTTAAAGAGCGTGCGTATCGTACATGGTAAAGGTACCGGTGCCCTTCGAAAAGGAGTACACAATTATCTCCGCCGCCAGAAGCATGTGGCAGATTTCCACCTGGCTGAATTTGGCGAAGGAGATGCTGGTGTTACCATTGTAGAATTTAAGAAATAACTATATTTTATAAGGAGAAACTATGGTTGCTAAACAGAAAATCCTCATTGTCGATGATGACAACAATATTGCAGAGCTGATTTCTCTGTATCTTACCAAAGAATGTTTCGAAACAAAAATTGTAAACGATGGCGAGCTGGCTTTAAAAGAATTTCAGACTTTTCGCCCGAACCTGATTCTTCTGGATCTGATGCTTCCAGGTATTGACGGCTATCAGGTCTGCCGTGAGATCCGCCACACCTCAGACGTGCCGATCATTATGCTTTCCGCAAAAGGAGAAACCTTTGACAAGGTACTTGGCCTGGAGCTTGGCGCCGACGACTACATTATCAAGCCTTTTGATTCAAAAGAACTGGTTGCCCGTGTCCGTGCAGTTCTACGCCGTTTCCAGCCCAAACAGGCTGCAGTTGTAAGCGATGAGAAATGTGCCACTTATCCGGATCTTATTGTCAACCTTACCAACTATTCCGTTACTTATATGGGAAAACAGGTAGACATGCCGCCTAAGGAGCTGGAGCTTCTCTATTTCCTTGCTTCCTCACCCAATCAGGTATTCACCAGAGAGCAGCTTCTGGACCACATCTGGGGCTACGAATATATTGGCGATACCAGAACTGTAGACGTTCACATTAAACGTCTGCGCGAAAAAATCAAAGATCATCCGAACTGGTCTATTTCAACAGTCTGGGGAATCGGATACAAGTTTGAGGTAAAAAGCGAATGAGAAAAACGGTTCACAGCAAACTGATCTGCAGTTACATTTTCATTGGAATTGTAGGCTTCCTTTTCGCTACAGCAGGTGGCTCTCATTTCGTGGAAACCTATCTGGAAGAAGAAGTTGGCGCAAGGCTGTATGACAGTGCTGTACGATTTGCTTCTGATGCTGTCACTGTACAGCAGGTTGCAGACAATGATAGCAAAGAACTGGAAAAGATTATGGATATTCTGGCTTCCGGAGAGGAAGCCGGGATACTGATCCTGGATAAAAATTTCCATGTGATCGTGCAGTCCTCAAATCTGGAATATAACTTCAGTTCTGCGAAATCCACTGCCGATTCTGAAGTTCAGACTTCAGAAACAGATAAAATCCCAGAGAATGGAGCATCCTCTGAAAAAGTCTCTGCTGCAAACACAATTTCCATACCCTATTCTGATCTGGATTCCTGGCTTAATACCCAATATCAGATCAGTAATTTTTATGGCTATTTTTCCAGTCCCCATCTTAATGTGATGATACCGGTGGAAAATTCCGGTGTAACAGAAGGCTATGTTACCTACCATTATGACATGCAGCAGCTTTATCAGAAACGAAGCGGTCTTCTTGGAATTCTTCAGATGGTTTTTTTTGCCGTGTATGCCTTGTGCGGACTGCTCCTTCTCTGCTATCAGAAATGGATCCATACTCCAATGGAGCAGATCATCAAAGGGGCATCCGAATATGCCAACGGAGATCTGAGTTATCGCATTCCAGTGAAATCCGAGGACGAAATGGGCTATCTTGCCAAAACCCTGAACTACATGGCAGACAAGATCAACCAGAACGGAGAATACCAGCGCACCTTTATTGCTAATGTTTCCCACGATTTCCGCTCTCCTCTGACTTCCATCAAAGGATATGTGGAGGCAATTCTGGATGGCACCATTCCCCCGGAATTACAGGACAAATATTTAAACATCATTTCCCATGAAGCTGACCGTCTGGAAAAACTGACGCGAAGCCTTCTGGTGCTGAATGATCTGGATGAACGGAAACGGATGATGAATATCCGCAAATTTGATATTAATGATGTGATCAAAAATACTGCCAATACTTTTGAGGTAATCTGTTCCAAAAAGAATATTGACCTGGAACTGCTGCTTTCCGGAAGAGAGCTGTTCGTAGAGGCAGATATGGAACAGATTCAGCAGGTACTGTACAATTTATTGGACAATGCAATCAAATTCAGTAATGACAATTCCTCGATCAACATTGAAACATCCGTAAAAAATGATAAGGTTTTCGTTTCTGTGAAGGATCACGGAGTGGGAATCCCCAAGGACAGCCTGTCCAAGGTGTGGGACAGATTTTACAAGACAGATACCTCCCGCGGAAAAGACCGGAAAGGTACAGGACTTGGGCTTTCTATTGTAAAAGAGATCATCAAAGCTCATAATCAGAATATTAATGTGATCAGCACAGAAGGTGTTGGAACAGAATTCATTTTTACTTTAAAGAAAGCAAAATAAATTATTCAGCAATTCTTTTTATAAACGAAGACCTGGAGCGTGTTCGAAAAAAGCTCCAGGTCTTTTACTATTTCCAGTCATACTTGCGCAGATGCCCCTCCAGTTTCAGATGGGCAAAGTCATGCTGACGAAAGGCTTCATAAAGAATAATGGCAACCGAATTACTCAAATTCAGAGATCTTGTTTCTCCCAGCATGGGAATCCTTACGCAGGTCTCCTGATTGTCACGGAGAAGCTCTTCCGGGATTCCTGCACTCTCCTTGCCAAACATGATAAAGCAGTCGTCCTCATACTTCACATCCGCATAAGTCTGAGGAGCTTTTGTAGTCGCATAATAAATCTTCGCTCCAGGATTTCTCTCCAGAAAATCTTCATAATCCAGATAAGTAGTTACATCCAGATCTTTCCAGTAGTCCATTCCGGCACGTTTCAGTGCTTTCTCACTTAATGAAAATCCCAACGGCTCGATCAGATGGAGCCTGGTTCCTGTAGCCACACAGGTACGTCCTATATTTCCTGTATTTGCCGGAATCTCCGGCTCATGAAGTACAATGTTTAATGTTCCCATAGTTTTTATACTCTCCTGTAATTACTGCAGTTTTATTTCGATTTTAAGGCAGAATCTTATATATCTCGTCTTTAGCCGGCCGCTCCAGATACCTGCCATTCCCGTTGTAGTAAAGCATTCTGTCATTTCCAGCATTCGTCTGTCCAATCACGGCTGCCATCATGCCCATTCTGCGAAGCTCCTGCACCAATGCTTCTCCTGCCGGAATACCGATCAGAACAGCCCCTTCCGAATTCAGCTTATAAGGATTAATGTCAAAGATTTCACAAATTTCAATTGTTTCCTGGCGTATGGGTACCTTGGAAAAATCCATTTCCAGTCCCACCTGGGAAGCCTCCGCCATCTTCCACAGAGCACTCAGAAAACCGCCCTCGCCCATTGCATAAAAAGCGGTAGCGCCAGCTTCTTTTACATTTATCTCATCCGCTATCCCGTAAAGGGTTCTCAGATTCTCTGCCTCCCGCAAAAAACCTTCTGAAAAATGCTCTCTTAAAATCTCATGCTTTTCCCTTGCAATCTGCGCTGTGCCGTAAAGAGCAATGGCTCCAGCCACCACCAGTTCGTTTCCAGGCGTAAGAAGCCCGCTGATTTCAGCCTGCAGTGCTTCCATAGCCGCTTTTCCAAGCCTCATTTTCTCTTTTCCCTACAGAAGAAGAGAAATGACAGTAGGAACTACCATTGCCAGAACAAGAATAACAGCAATGATCGCAGTTACAAGTTTTCTTTTCTTTGGATCAAACATTCCCATAATTTTTTAACCTCTCATAACCATCCGGCACTTTACAGACTACAAATATACGCCATGTCAATACGGCCAGCCGAACAGTTACACCCTTTCTTTATTATATCTGAATTTCCTTCACTGCCGCATTATGAAGCAGTGGATCCCGGTTTTCATAGTCAAACAGCAATATTTTTCCATCCCGGAACACCTCAATATGTGCTGTCCTTGGCACCTTTTCCTGGCGCCTGTACTCCCAGACTGCTTTCTCATAGGGCTTCTGGTCATACTCAAAGGATGGATGGCTTTTCAGGTTTTCGCGAAGATACAGGTCGTAGATCATGCTGTCTGCCACCTTTTCCCAGGTCGCAGTTTCCATTCCTCTGCAATCTTCCGCAGCTTTTCCCGCAGGATTCTCCACCTCAGGATCCTGATTTCCAGATTTTCCTGCGGATTTTTCTTCCAGTTCTTCCTTCACAAACTCCAGCAGGATCTCATATCTGCGCATTCTGGAATGGGAAATCTCTGAATAACCTTTTTTCTCATAAAACTGTCCCAGCTTCTCATACAATGTGAAAGCATCCTCAAACAAAGGCTCCACACAGGCGATGGTATTCTGAAACTGTCCACTATTATAGTACAGTTCCACCATACTTTCCACCATTTTCAGCTTCAAAATGTCTTCATATGGCAGCCACCTGGTTCCCAGTACTTCATATGGCTCCAGTTCTTTATGCACAATGCCATATTCTTCTGTCATCGCTTTCATATGAGAGCCCTTCAGAACCTTCAGAAATCCAAGCTGAAGCTGCTGGGGACGAAGTGCATAAACATCATTGAAGGACCGGTGAAAGCTGTCATAATCCTCATAAGGAAGACCAGCGATCAGATCCAGATGCTGGTGAATATTCTTAAAACTGTGGATGCGTTTTACAATCCCTGCCAGCTTCGGAAAATCCATAGTCCTGTGGATAGCACGAATAGTGTCCGGATTTGTGGACTGTACACCGATTTCCAGCTGGATCAGCCCCGGACGCATGGTGCTCATCAGTTCCAGTTCATTTTCCCTCAACAGATCTGCGGAAATCTCAAAGTGGAAATTGGTAATTCCATTATCATGGTCTTTTATGTACTGCCAGATGGTCATTGCATGATCGTGCCTGCAATTAAAGGTTCTGTCCACAAATTTCACCTGTGGTACTTTGTGATCCAGGAAAAACTGAAGTTCTTTCTTTACCAGTTCCAGGTCGCGAAAACGCAGTTTCTTGTCCACAGAAGACAGACAATAGCTGCATGAAAAAGGACAGCCCCGGCTGCTCTCATAATAGATAATACGGTTTTCAAAATCCTTCAGATTTTCGTAAGCAAAAGGTACCCTGCTTAAATCCATGATCTGCCGCCATCCGTTATTCTGAATTGTACCGTCTGGTTTACAGTACACAAGTCCGGTGGTTTCCTCCAGAGAAGGACTTCTATTCACATAGTGCTTCACCAGTTCCAGGAAGGTCTCCTCTCCTTCTCCAACCATTATACCATCAAATGCCGGATTTTTTTTCAGAAATTCCTCTGCATCATACGATACCTCCGGGCCTCCCGCCCAGAAAGGAACATCCGGCAGGATCTTTCTCAGATCCTGCATCAGTTCCCGCACAAAAGTAATGTTCCAGATATAGCAGGATATGCAGATCACATCCGGGTGACATCTGTAAATATCCTTCAGAATGTCATCCTTCTGCTGATTGATGGTGTATTCCCGAAGTACAACATTGCTGTCATATTCTTTTGCGCAGGCTTTCAGGTTAAAGACAGCCAGATTGGAATGTATATATTTTGCATTACATGCTGCAAGTAATATCTTCATCGTTCTTACTCGTCCAGAAGTTTCTTTAACTCTTCTTTATCCGTAAGACCAACCAGACGGTGTGCTTCTGCTCCGTTCTTGAAAATGATCAGGGTAGGAATGCTCATAACCCGGAACTGCTGTGCAAGCTCCATGTTCTGATCCACATCAAGCTTTCCTACTGCATAACCTTCCTCTCCCAGTTCCTCCACGATTGGCCCCTGACGCATGCATGGTCCGCACCAGGTTGCCCAGAAATCAAGAAGAAACGGTTTCTCGGATTTTAATACTTCCTCTTCAAAATTCTGTGTTGTGATTACTTTTGCCATAATTGATCCATCCTTTCTATCGGTCTATTCTTCTCTCTGATTTCATGCCGAAATTCTACTTTTTTTGTCTGTTTCTCACATACTGGTTTGCACTGAGTCCTGCCTGGGCACCATCGTAAACTGCCTTTGCCACCTGCAAAAGACCGCCGGTACAGTCACCTGCTGCAAAAAGCCCCGGAATGGTGCTCTCCATCTTTTCGTTTACCTTGATGTTACCTTTCTCAGTAAGTGCCGCGCCCATCTGTCTTGCCATCTCTGCACTTCCTGCAGTTCCAAGAGCTACAAAAACGCCGTCTGCCGGGACAAATGTCTCCGTGGAATCCCTTACCGGACTCTCCGGGTTATGGAGCTCTGAAGCTTCCATTTCAGCTTCCTTTCCTTCTGGCAAAAGCTGAAAGTTCTTCTCTCCGTCAGTATCTGATTTTGCATCCGTCTCAGACTGAGAGATCAGACGCAGTCCGGACACCTTCTCGTCTCCCTCTACAGACTGAATTTTCATTGTATTCACCGCAAAAGAAGATTTCCTGGAAAACTCCGGTTCTTTCCCATCTGTGTAAATGGTAACAGAACCAGCCATAGGTGCCAGTTCTTCTGCCTCATGAAGAGCGAAGTCGCTGTTTCCAAGCACTGCAACATCCTTTCCCCTGTAGAAAAATGCGTCGCACACAGCACAGTAGCTGACACCTCTTCCCTCAAGTTCCTTAATCCCCGGAATTGCAGGAGCCTTTCGTTTGCTTCCTGTGGCAAGGATCACGCTGATGGTGTCAAAATCACCTGCTGTTGTCTTTACTGTAAAAGTATCAAACCCGCCAATCCCCAGCACCTGTGCCTCCAGGATCCGCACGCCTAATGCTTTTGCCTGTGCAAGTCCTGTCTCAAATAATTCTTTCCCGGAAACAGGATGTTCCATACCATAATAATTCTCTATTTTTTCTGCTTTTTCCAAAGCACCAATGCCGTTATTGATCACCAGTGGATTCATATTTGCCCGGGCAGCATACAAAGCTGCGGAAATTCCTGCCGGTCCGGCACCGATAATGATTATTTTTTCCATATACTTCAGAATCACCTGCCTTTCTCATGATTCCAATCTTTCCCATATATTGTTATTTTTCTTACAATTTCACGGTTCAGTATCTTCACAGTTATACCCTTCCCGGAATAGTACCTGTTAAATAGTTACCTGACAATATACTTTCCATAAAAGAAATTCAGACTTTTCATTTTTCGTCGGTTCTTTTTTCGTCTATAGCCTTCTCTGCATAAGCCAGTCCCCAGAATATCACAGCTGGCATACACGCCATCAACGGAAACGCATAACGCAGAAGACCGTTTACCGGAGAAGCTATACAGATTGCCACATTCAGCGCCGGGGCAGCCAATACCAGGATTCCTTTCCATCGCTTCCTGTAGATCAGATATCCAAGGAGCAGAATCACGATCCATGTGTAGGTTCCCGCATTGCAGATCTGCGCAAGACCTGGAATCTGACTCCACAGATCGGCATAGCGTTTCAGCTGATTCCTTGTCTCTGCGGAAAAGATCTGATGATAATCTGACTCTTCAATCAGCGGCTCATTTACTGTATAGAAGCGGTAGGAGCTCTGCGCGGTGCAATTATGAAATGGGTAATAATATCCATAGCTGTTATGAAGTGTGGCTTCTATATACACCCCCGGATGCCTCAGAAACATGCTGAACCAGGCATTAAAGTAGCGTTTCAGCTTCGCCATGGTAATATGTCCGCCGCGATAAGTTGCCTTTACCGGATCAGACAGTTCCGGATTATACAAATCCGCAATCTCATCATACTTCATCACCCCGTCAATTGCTTTAGCTTCTTCCTTTGTCACATCATCCGGATATTCCTTCAGATATCTGGCTGTCTGCTGCATTGGAATTGAGAAAAATACTCTGGATGGGAAATTACCAATGTATAGTCTCGGTGCCACTTCTTTCTGAAGCCCCATGTAGCCCACTGTCACAAGGATCACCATTCCAACTGCATACAGTCTGCGTTTTTTTCCAAGGAAAAAGAATAACAGGATAAATGCAGGAAGCACCATGTAAAGTCCATTATTTCTGGTAATGCACATGCCAAAGCCAACCAGAAACAGCACTGTCAGCTGCTGTCTTAAAGACTGACCGCTTTTTTCCCGAAGGGTGGGAATGCAGCATTCCACATAGATTACCATGAAAAGGGAAAACAGAGCGCTGAAACTTCCATCCTTAATGATCGTCTGGGAATAAGCTCCAAATACAGGCACAAGACTGAAAAATGCAATACAGCAGATATTGAACCATCTTGGTGCTCCCCATGATTTCAGTTTATAACAAACAGTGGCATAACATACCGCATAAATCAGTGCCAGCACGCCAACCACCATGAAAATGCCCCAGTTATCACTGATCACATTTCCAATTGTCATCAAGGCTCCCATTATAAGGCTTAATTCCCATGGATGCTTGTTTGTAAATCTCTGATTTCCGGCAAACATATTCAGCTGCCGGAAGCCATCATAGGGAACACTTCCTGGCCAGAAGATCAGGATATAGGGAAGCCATCCTGCCAAAATCAGCAAAAATGCTACCAGAAGGTAGTGTTTTTCCATAAATTCCGGAAATTTCTTTATATTCCTGCTGTGCAGAAAAGGATGCTTCTCTCCATATGCATATAAAAGACTGATCACTATATCAAACAGAAAAAAGAATCCTGCCCATGTAAGCAATGCGATCAGAATCTGATTTCTCCCAGCTGTAAAGAAGGTCCAGTTTCCCTGCACGGAAAAGGACATTCCGATCAGCATAAAAACAGAAAACATGGCGGCGATCAGATGCGTGATCCATTTACAGCTTCTGCAAAAATTCTTCCAGCATTTCATGTACAATGCAATGATTGCAATGAGAACCACCAGTTTGTCGATTCCGATTCCTGTCATCTCTTTCTTGCATAAAGAAAGAAATGTTTCTCCCGGATTATCTGCCGAACCAGCATACAAGCCCGTCATGGAAAGAGCAAACACTGTTAAAATGGCGGCAATAAACGGCAAAGTATATTTTTTTAATTTTTTTTCCACCAATAAATCCTCCCGACTTTTATCACACTGCCATTCTAACATTACTATATATGAAAAGCAAGGCGTGGTTTTTACAAGGTAAATTTTTGGAATTTACAGATTTTTTGAAATTTTTGTTGCGTCAAAGCAGTTTCTATGCTATTATATGCACTGTAAGTTCAGAGAACTTATAAATGCCCAGATAGCTCAGTTGGTAGAGCAGAGGACTGAAAATCCTCGTGTCGCTGGTTCGATTCCGGCTCTGGGCATTTTTTATTTTTCAAACACGCTCTGGAAAAAGCCGCCCCCGAAGGGGCGGCCTCATTTATTTTGTAAGCATTTTATCTAATGTTTCGTTCAGCATCTCTCTGGATGTCACCTGTATCGCCTGAATTCCTACCTTCTTCGCACCTTCCACATTATCCATGCGGTCATCGAAAAACAGACACTCTTCTGCTTTCAGACTATATTTCTCCAGAAGGATTTCATAAATTTTCCTGTCTGGCTTCAGGGCATGAACCTGATAGGAAACAACTCCCCCATCAAGTACATTCAGGAATTTCGCTTCCTTGGTGTGCACATGGAACAGCTCTTCTGAGTAATTGGAAAGCAGGTAAATCTTATAACCCTTTTCCTTCAGCGCTGCAACCTTGTCCCAGACCTCCGGGCGCTTTACAGCCATCTGCTCTCCGTTTCGAAGGAACCAGCCCATCACATCCACATCGTCCGGGTACTTCAGTTCATACTGATGAATGGCTTCCTCAAGGCTCAGCTTTCCTCCGTCAAGTCCCTGTACCCAGATCTCATTGTCAAACATTTCCCCGCCAATTCTCTTCGCCTCAGCTTCAGAAAGACCGTAGTCCCTGGTCAGCATCTCAAACCAGCGATACTCCACCAGTACATCTCCAACATCAAAAATTAAATTCCGAATCATTAGTCTTCATAACCATTCGGGTTATTGCTCTGCCATCTCCAGGAATCCTCGCACATCTCACGGATGCCATTCTCAGCTGTCCAGCCAAGCTCTTTCGCTGCCTTGGAAGCATCACAGTAGCAGGTAGCAATATCGCCTGCACGACGTGGTTTGATCGCATATGGGATCTTAACGCCTGTTGCAGCTTCGAAGTTCTTCACAATATCAAGAACACTGTAGCCTTTTCCTGTGCCAAGGTTGTAGATTGCAAGTCCAGGATTCTCCTCGATCTTTTTAAGCGCTTTTACATGACCTTTGGCAAGATCTACTACATGGATATAATCTCTCACGCCGGTTCCATCCGGAGTGTCATAGTCATTACCGAATACGCCAAGCTCTTTCAGTTTGCCAACAGCAACCTGTGTGATGTATGGCATAAGGTTGTTCGGGATACCATTTGGGTTCTCGCCGATGGTTCCGCTCTTGTGGGCACCGATCGGATTAAAATAAC
Source organism: Ruminococcus sp. J1101004sp1_RTP21198st1_B9_RTP21198_201120 (assembly GCF_040924245.1). NCBI lineage: Bacteria > Bacillati > Bacillota > Clostridia > Eubacteriales > Oscillospiraceae > Ruminococcus > Ruminococcus sp. J1101004sp1_RTP21198st1_B9_RTP21198_201120. The sequence continues at coordinate 12,641 of NZ_JBCOMI010000032.1, forward strand.
GAAGCAGCATTACGTTCCACTCCGGATCTGCTTTCTGGATGTCTGTAAGAACCTGCTCCAGCATGGATTTGGTCCAGCCATATGGGTTGGTACACTGTCCTTTCGGGCATTCTTCTGTGATCGGGATCTGTGCCGGATCTCCATATACAGTTGCAGAGGAAGAGAAAATAATATTCTTAACACCATGTTTTCTCATTACATCTACAAGAGTCAGGGTTCCTGCAATATTATTCTCATAATATTCCCAAGGCTTTACAACGGACTCTCCAACAGCCTTCAGTCCGGCAAAATGAATACAGGAGTCAATGTCTTCTTTGTCAAAAATCTGGTCAAGGGCTTCCCTGTCCAGGATATCTGCCTTATAAAATTTAACCGGCTTGCCTGTGATCTTGGAAACTCTGTCAAGGGCCTTCTCGCTGGAATTAGACAGATTATCCAGAACTACTACGTCATAACCGGAATTCTGAAGTTCTACAACTGTATGGCTTCCAATGTATCCTGCACCGCCTGTTACTAAAATTGCCATGATATTTTCCTCCTCGTTTACTGCAAAGTTCCCACCACTCATCACAATCAATAAACAAATAACCTTCTGCTGTTTTCTCTTTTCGCAGCACTCCACGAAATGTTATCCGCAAACAGCAGCTGTGATGGTTTATGTCCATTCTTTGCAATCCTTATTAGTAACCTGGAAGGCATTTTTTATGCCTGCCAGGTTTAGAATACCACTATTTATATTTTTCTACAATAGCTTTCATCTTAGATAATTTCTGTTCCATATCCCAGACCAGCTTAAACTGGGTTCTTGCGCGGTCCAGATTATGATTTTCGCGATGAATGCGGAAGTAATGATCTCCCTCCAGATGATCTGCCAGGAAACGCATTCCACACTCAAAGGTCATCAGGATTGCACCCATCGGAAGCATTTCCACCTCCAGATCTGTGAGGGCACCGCCGCAGCCTTCCAGAAATCCTTTTACATACACCTCAAACAGATGAAGGTCACAGGACACTTTGGAAATATCCTGCTCATCCTCTGCTGCCGTGCTTGCGCCGAAACGAATGGAATCACCAAAATCATTCAGAGAAAGTCCCGGCATTACCGTATCCAGATCGATCACACAGATTCCCTTATGTGTAACATTGTCGATCATGATATTATTCAGCTTTGTGTCATTGTGCGTTACACGAAGTGGCAGCTTACCTGCATCCAGTAAATCCACAAGTGTATGGGCCAGCTGCTCTCTTTCCAGGACAAACTGTATCTCCTTCTGAACATCAGCAGCCCGTCCGCATGCATCCTCTTCCACAGCTTTTTTAAAATCAGCAAATCGTTTCACAGTATTATGGAAATTCGGAATTGTCTCGTGAAGCGTATCTGCCGGATAATCTGCAAGAAGACGCTGGAAATTACCAAATGCAAGAGCACTCTGGTAAAAATCTTCATCATTTTCCACCTGTTCAAAACAGGTTGCATCCTCAATAAACAGATATGCTCTCCAGTACTCTCCTTCTTTATCCACCAAATAAGGAGCTCCTGCACGGTCATTTACGATATTCAGGGTTTCGCGCTCTGCATCCCCGCCATTTTCCAGAATTTTCTTCTTCAGCCAGGAGGTGACGCCACTGATATTCTCCATAAGACCAACAGGATCTTTGAAAATCTGCTTGTTCATTTTCTGGAGAATATAGCGCTTCTGTCCGGCTTCTGTGGAAAATACAGCACAGTAAGTCTCATTTATGTGGCCATTTCCAAATATGCCGACCTCTTCAAGTTCACCGCCAAAATCAAAGCTGTTGATTACTTCCATCAGTTCCTGATGGTTTGCATCTTTTGTTTTTCCCACTTATTTTTCCTCCCAAAGCTTCTGAGGATAAAGACCGTCATCTTTCAGCTTCTGAATTGCAGCAACTACTACCGGCTTATCTTCTTTATAAGTAACTCCGTACCATTTGTCCATGGATTTCAGAACTTTGACAGTTGCTTTCTTCTCGCCAAGAAGCTCATCTACAACAAATGGAAGGAAATATTCGCATTTCAGAGGATTCTTTTCCACATTTTCTTTCAGGAATAATGGGAATCTGTCCTTCAGTTCTTTCAGAATGCTTGCAGAAAATCCCCACATATTCATAGACACCGTAGCATCCATAGGAAGCTCTGTCCATGTAGCACCATCATCCTCGGTATAAGCAGCACCGCCATCTCTCTTCTCAATATGGGTGCGCTCATTAATATCCTTCAGATATCCCTCTTCGTCTGTCACACAAACACCACGAGCCACATGTCCATTATCTGTCAATGTGTTCTCAAGCTTGTAGCCTACCATCATGTACTGATAAATACCGTCTTTATCCTGATTCTCTGTAAGGAAATCATACGCCATCTTAAATGCATGACGTCCATAATAATCATCCGCATTAATAACGGCAAAAGGTCCATCAATCACATCAATACAGCTCATGATCGCATGTCCGGTTCCCCATGGCTTCACACGTCCCTCCGGAACTGTAAAGCCTTCCGGCAGATTATGCAGATCCTGGAATACAAATTCCACCTGGATATGCTTACTCATACGATCTCCGATAGCAGCACGGAAATCAGCCTCATTCTCCTTCTTTATAATAAATACAATTTTTTCAAACCCTGCCTGAATAGCATCATAGATAGAAAAATCAATGATAATGTCCCCGTCCTTATCAATAGGATCGATCTGCTTCAGGCCACCATATCTGCTTCCCATACCTGCTGCCATTACTACCAATACCGGCTTTTTCATGTTATTGCTGCCTCCCATTTTTTATTTGTCAAAACGGATATTCCTGATCCGCTTTGTTGCTTATTCATAACGATACCAGGGACAAACAATTGCCCCTGGTTCGATGGTAACAGACAAATCTCTTCTTGTCAATTTCTATCAATTATTTCACAGGAAATACTCCGGTTTTAATATTCCCAGACCGCTCCCCAGCACTTTTCCTGACTTCAGATATTTCTTTGCAGCTCTCTGAAGAGATGTGTTCTCGGAATATACATTCAGGTTCCGCTGTACCTTTCCCCAAATACGCCATTCAGCCTCACGCTCATCCCAATCTGTTTCTACAATCTGAAATTGATTCTGAAACATAATGATATTGCTTTTCTCCGGCAAAATGTCTTTAAGCCCCGGATAGAGCAGCCAGGAATGACACAGATACGGCATCTCTTTTCCCCAGAAAGCCATTCCCTGAATAATGGATTCCCTCACACTCTCCAGTGTGAGCTTTTCGCCCTGTGGAATATGAATACTGATGATCGGATCTCCTTTTTTTACCATTCTTTCTCCTGCTGTAAAATTCCAGCGGGAATCCATGATTTCAAATTGCATTCTTCCAAGCCTGAAAATGGTAAGCTTCATATGGCGGAAAAACCAGTCGTATTCATCAATTCCATACTCTCCATATTCCAGAAAACAGTTTTCACACCAAAAGGTCAGATCGTAAAAAGTGTCCCTGAAAATTTCCCGGCTGATTCCCCGCTTTTCATAAGCATCATAGGTTTCGGCGCCCATGCGGCATAAATAATACAGAAACACAAGCCGATAATCCTTTTCCAAAAGAATTTTTTCATAAAACAAAGCTCTGTCTTTCTCATACAAAAGCTTATTTTCCTGATATTCTTCCTCCCCAATGCGTCCGGATTCCTGAAGCTCATTAAGCAGATGCACAGCCTCCGGCAGCATGTTGATTTCAGCTAAAAATTCATTTATTTTCATTGGCAAATCCTCTGAGATTTACAACCTGTCCCGTTATTCTTGCTTCCTCTGCTGCCAGTGCCATCAGATGACTCTCCACGGAAACAGCAGCGTCTGTTTTACCCTTTCTTCCTTCTCCTACCATACGGACAAAATCATGCATCATACTCATATCACTTCCGTTATGTCCGTTTGCAGGTGTGTGAAGCTCTATTGTCTCCAGATTCCCACTGACAAAATCTCTGATCTCAATAGTACCTGCATCCATATCGCCTTTGATCTCACCTTTTGTTCCCATAAGACGGATCCGTCTAGCACACTGGTCTGTAAAGGCTGTCATAAGGAAGGACGCTGTTACCTGATTTTCAAACTTTATGTCAACGGACTGGTGATCTACTACTGTATTATCACAGTGGAATACACATCTTCCGTAAGGTCCTTTTTTCAAAGCCTCCAATACATGCTCCGGATCTGTCTGATCGGTCACTGCACGTACCAGATAGCCATCTAAATTCTCCAGATAAAAGCGTGGTGCATAGAAAGCACATTCATCTCTATGTGGGCATCCATCCAGACAATAAGCAGGAGCTCCTTCCGGTGCATTTTCCTCTGTAAAATAAGACAGTTCACCAAAGGAACTAAGGCTTTCGCATTTACTGTCTGCCAGCCACAGCATGATATCCATATCATGACAGCATTTCTGCAGGATCATAGGACTGGATTCCTCTGCATTTCTCCAGTTTCCTCTTACAAAGCTATGTGCCTGATGCCAGTAACCTACCTCTTCCATATGCTGGATAGTCATAAGTCTTCCTATTTTGCCTTCTTCCAGAAGTTCTTTTAATTTGGAAAAGAACGGAGAATACCGAAGTACGTGGCACACGGACAGAATACGGTCGTATTTCTTCGCCATCTCTCCCATTTCAATGATTTCTTTCTTGTCGGGAGACATGGGCTTTTCACAAAGTACATGATATCCCTTTTTCAGAGCCATGATCGTAGGCTCATAATGCATCCTGTCCATGGTGCAGATCATGGCACAATCTGCCAGCTTTTCTTTTCCAAGAAGCTCTTCATAGCTTTCGAAGCAAAGCTCTTCCGGAATATTGTGTCTTTTTGCAAAGCTCTCTCTGCGCTCTTTATCCGGCTCTGCAACTGCCACCACCTGAAATTCATCTGGATGGTCCAGTGCATACTGAGAATAAACATGACCTCCTCTAAGGCCTGCTCCAATTACAATACTCGTTACCTTTTTCATACTCTTTTACTCCTGTCGCAAACGTATTTTTAAAACCGTATCTTTTTCATCTGGCAATGGATAGGTAAATACCGGATCATCTCCGAAGGAAACAAAGGCCACATCCGGATACAGCACCGTATTCCATGCTTCCCCTCTGTTCACCTCACTGCCGTCTGCAAGATATGTAACAGATTCCAGCTTATCCGGGCCGATTCCATACAGCGGAAGTGCTCCAAGCGGTGTCTCATAAACATGAGCATAAATGATGTCACCTTTCTGGGTATATCTTCCCCAATCCGGCTTTTCCAATTTGGAAATTCCGCATCCGTAAATGCTCTCCCCATTTTTTTTCATCCATTTTCCAACTTCTGTGAGAATCTGAACACTCTCCTCCGGAATATTTCCACGGGCATCTGGTCCCACGTTCAGGATCATATTTCCACCCTTGCTGGCACATTCCACCAGCTTTCTTACAAGCATCTGAGGGGTCTTATACTGATGGTCGAAATTGCAATATCCCCAATGATTATTCATAGTGGCACAAAGTTCCCATGGAATGGGTTCTCCCTTGTCATCACATACTCCTTTTGGAGGAATGATCTGCTCCGGACTTGCAAAATCACCGCTGTAAATCAGTGGTTTCTCTGTTGTAATGCTGCCATGGTTATCCCCCGCACCTTCCAGACGGTTGTCAATGATCACATCCGGCTGATACTTTCGAACCATTTTGATCAGCTCTGTGGCTTTCCATTTTTCTCCGGTCATATCGTCATAGGAAAAATCGAACCATAGAAGATCCAGCTTGCCATACCCTGTTACAAGTTCCTTTATCTGGCCATGCATATACGCAAGATATCTGTCAAAATCAATTTTTTCATCTTTATATGCCGGATTGTTTCGCATAGGATGCTGCCTGTCTCCATATTTAGGAAAATCCGGATGATGCCAGTCGATAATGGAAAAATAAAGACCAACCTTTAATCCTTCCTCTCGGCATGCATCTACAAATTCTCTTACCAGGTCTCTGCCTGCTTTTGTGTTTGTTGACTTGTAGTCTGTCAGTTTAGAGTCAAACAGACAAAATCCGTCATGGTGCTTTGCTGTAAGTACCACGTACTTCATGCCTGCTTTTTTTGCCAGACAAACCCATTTCTTCGGATCATAATCCACAGGATCAAACTGATCAAAATACTTACTGTATTCCTCAATTGTCATTTCTTTCTGTGACATCATCCATTCACCGCATGCTGGAATGGAGTATAATCCCCAATGAATAAACATACCGAATCTGTCTTCCATAAACCATTTGGTGCGCTGTCTTATTTCCTCATTCATGTTTCTATTCTCCTGTCTTCTTCATTATATCAGAAAATTTTGTATATTCAGCATTTTTATCAAAAAACTTTCATTTCACCTGTCAACCTTTCACGGCTCCGCCAGACAGTGCCTCAATAAAGAATCTGCTGAAAATACAGTACAGAAGCACAGGCGGAAGAATGATAATCACCATAGCGGAAAAAAGTCCGTTATAATTGGTGTTAAAGGCTGTTGTGAAAGTAGACAAAAGCGCCGGTACTGTCAGCTTTTCCCTTGTGATCAGCACAAGAGAGGCCCAGTAATACTCATTCCAATTATTCAAAAACGCAAGCACAGCTGCTGTCATAATTCCCGGACGTGCAATTGGAAAAATTACTTTCATCCAGGTCTGTACATACCCACATCCGTCAATTCTCGCCGCCTCTTCCAGCTCTCTTGGGATATTGTCGTAATAGTTTTTGATCACAAAAAAACTCACTGCAATTCCACTGCAGGAATAAATCAGGATCAGCGCAGATCTTGTATCATATAAATGCAGGCGGTTTACCAGATTATATACCGGATAAGTAAGGGCTGTGGCTGGGATAAACATGGTGGAATACAAAAGTACATTTACCAGTGCTTTTCCTTTGAATTCCATTCGCGCTACCACATATGCAGACATGGAAATCATCACCACACTGATCACCACGGAAACACCTGCGACAAAAAGACTGTTTCCAAAATATCTCATCACATGTAAATCTTTAAATGTGGAAATATAACCATCCAGACAAATGGATTCCGGAAGCTGAAAGCCAGGTCTCGCCATAGGATCTTTTTTCAGGCTGGATAAAACCAGCCAGCCAATGGGAAGCAACGACACGATCAGCGCCCACGCAAGACAAATGTAAGTCACGATCCTGGTTCCCGCCGGCATACTATTTACACCTTTCAAGGTATTTGTTTTTTTCATATTCATCCTCTTTTCCTTCTTATTCTTTCTCTTTCCTGAAAGAAATGCTGTATACAAAATTAATCACCAGAATGATCACCATCCCAGCCAGGATCTGGATCATTGCCACTGCATTGGCTCGTCCAAACTGGGTTCTCGGACTGGTAATGGCAAGCTCGCGGATAATGTAACTGATACTGTAGGTTCCTGCAGCTCCTTTTGTCAGGAAATAAACCTCGTTATAAAGAAGGAAGCCGGAGGTTGCAGCAAGAACGGATACTGTTTTTAAAGTTCCTTTGATCATAGGGATTGTAATATACCAGTCCTGTCTCAGACCGCTTGCCCCATCCAGCATAGCCGCTTCTCTTACCTCTTCCGGCACTGCCATAATATTCCCCAAAATCATTAAAGTTGTAGTTCCTGTAAAGAAAATATAGGCACAGGTCATGGCCACAAAAGCCGGTCCTTTCAGAAGTAGGATATTATCCCTGAATTCTTTGTTGAAAAGACGAATGATCGGGTTGATAATTCCATAAGAAGGGTTGTACAATTGTAAAAATACAATGCCCATAGCGGCAGTTGAGATCATATTCGGAATAATATAGACATTTCGTACAAATTTAATACCTTTTACCTTTCTGGACAGGGCCAGAGCGATCAAAGCAGCAATGGGAATCTGTACCACTGTTCCAAGAATGGCCCAGGTGGTTGAATTTTTCAGTGCTTCCCAGAAAAATGGATACTTGTTAAAAATATAATCATAATTATCCCACAAATTGCTCCAGCCGAAAAACTCCGGACTAGTAATATTGGTATAATCCCATTTGCAGAAAGAAGTGATAAACACCGTAATAATGGGATACAGATAAAATACGCAAAATGCGATCAGGGTAGGCGCAAGAAACGCTATAATAAATCCTTTTCTCCGCGTACCCAGCTTATTCTTTCTTTTTTTCGCAGCATTCTGATTTTCCAAATTCATACCTCCAAAAAGGGAAGAGATTTCTCCCCTCCCTCTTCTATTTCATTCATAGTTTCTGTTCATCACAGCTGTGTGCTTTAAGCAACCAACGCGATCAGCTCTGTCTGAAGTGCTGCAAATCTTGCATCAATATCTGTTCCTGATACCGCACACTCCATCAATGCATTGATGATAGCTTTGTCCACGTCAGATCCCCAGGTATAGTTCATGTCAATCACTACAGTATCAGCTTCATTTACCTGAGAACAAGCCTGTGCAAGCTTTCTTGTAGCTGCATCATCACTCTCTTCTGCAAGTGCGTTCAAATCAACTGTTGTGTTACATGGATTTGCCTGTACGCCAGTGAAGATTTTTTCTTGAACCTCAGCACTTGTCATATATTTGATAAACTCAAGTGCCAGCTCTGTTTTCTCATCACTCATGTTATTTGCCACAGCAAGTCCGCCGCCTGCAGAAGCGATTGCAATATTTCCAGGGAATAAAGCAGGCTCAATGGCATCTGTTAAAGACGCATCAATTCCACTTGCATTCCATACACCATTGAAAAGAACACCAGCCTTACCATTTGTATTAAATTCTGCCATAAGATTTCCGTTATCATCTGTAGTATGCTCAGAACCATTTGCCTGATCCAGGTTTGCAGCAGTCTTAAATGCAGCTGCAAATTCCTCTGAATTGATGGTGTCCTCTGTCAGCTCAGATTCCAGCATTTTCTTTCCTTCATCTGTAGAAGCCATAACTGTGTTTACAATATAGCTGGAGCCCTGTCCTGCAATGTATCCGTACACATCCTCGTCCAGAGCACAGATTTTTTCCATTGCTTCTCCAAAAGAATCCCAGTCTGCAAACGCCTCCTCTGTAATTCCGGCTTTTTCAAAAATATCGGAATTATACCATAAGCCACGGCTCTCAATCTGATCATGCACTGCATAAATATGACCATCCATATCATGCTGTGTATAGTTAAGACCAACTGCATCCTGCAGACCATTTTCATCGATATACGGTTTCAGATCGTATACCAGATCCTGGGAAAGTGCTGCCTGCGGAACTCCGCCACCGCCTACATCTACCAGATCCGGGAAGGAACCGCCAGCAACCTGTGCACTTACAATGTCATCTCTGTTTTCTACAGCGATTGGTTTGAATGTAACTGATCCATCAGCATGTTCCTTTGCGAACTCATCATAGATATCCCTCATAACCTGAGCTGCAGCCCACTCGCTCTCATCCTGGTAATATCCATGGTAAAATTCCAGAACATCATCATCTGCATAAGCAGTCGTTCCAAATCCAACCAGTGCAGTAGTCCCCATTGCTGCTGCCAGTAAAACACTTACCATTTTTTTCTTCATTACAAAAATCCTCCTTCATAAATTATACGTCTTTGCTTTAACTGTCCTTATTTTACCCTTGTTTTTGGTATTTTTGAATGAATCCCGTTTGCAATTTACAGGTATTTATTGACATTTTCACAATAAAAATAAGGAAAATATTTACCTGACGGCAATATTTTCCTTATCTTTATTTTCCCTATTTATCTATTTTCATTTCACCCAGCTGCCGGGTAAAAGCTTCCGGTGAAATTTTACCGGTAAGCTCTCTGAAAATGTTTTCTGTAAAATAGGCTTTCTGTTCATAAGTCCACAGATTATCCGGAACTTCAATTTTATCCTCTGCGCTTAATACCAGGGAAGCAGCCTGAAACAGCCGCGGCATTTCCTTCTCGTAAGAATCCAGAACTACCTGCTTATTCGCCGGAATCTGCTCTGTTTCCTCCAAAATCCGCGTCTGCACCTTCTTGCTTAGCATATATTTCAGGAACCGGATGGAAGCCTCCTCTTTCTGTTCGTTTCCACTTTTTCCAAGCACATAACCAAAACAGGCAGATTCGCAAGACAGCTTCTTCCCGGATGTAGTTGGAAGCAGTGCATACTTGGCATTAATGTTTTCGGAAATCATGGAAGCGCCCCATACGCCATTCACATATATGGCAAGCTTTCCTTCATTGAACAATCTGGTCTCATCCAAATAACTGTATTCTGCATTTTCGGAGGTGGAATATACATAAATTTCCTGCAGCCGTTTCAATACCTCTGAAATTGTACCGATATCGTTTCTGTCCTTTTCTGTACCTTCTTCCAGAAGCATATGATCCATAAAATAAAGATAGCCCTCCGGAGATGTCTGAAGCGAAGCAATTTCATTATTCTCACGTTCCGACCATTTCCAGATTTTGTAGCACATACCGCGAAAAGCATCCCAGGTCCTGGGAATTTCCTTTACGCCAGCTGCGTGCAGAATATCTTCATTATACCAATAACCACCACTTAAGGACAAAACATCTGACACTGTAAACAGCTCCCCTTCTTCTGTGGTCCAATAGTTCAGATTGGTCTGGGAAATATTGGAGGCAAACTCTTCATCTTTTTTCACATAGGGCATAATATCCAGCGCCATATCATTTTCTACAATAAAATCATAGGTTGTATTCTGTCCCATACCGCTGAAGGTAATCACATCCGGCATATCTCCCACCATGATCATGTCCTCCACCTTACGCAGCATTTCCTTTCTTCCTGGCATGGAGATCAGCTGCACCTCAATGTCCGGATTCTCCTTCTGAAATCCATCGTAAATATCCCTCATAGCTACATGATCTTCACCAGTTCCGCCCCATGCATGAATCATTGTGATAGTTACAGGCTCTTTTTCTTCTTTCCCGCAGCCTCCAAGGATCAGACTCCCGGCTATTCCGATACTAAAGAAAAGACCTCTAATTTTTCTCTTCATGTTGTTCTCTTTTCCTGAATTCTTTTGGTGATACCCCGGTTATCTTTTTAAACATTTTTGAGAAATAACCAGCATCTTCCACTCCTACCGCTTCTGAAATCTCATAAGTCTTCATCTCTGTATTCTGCAGATATTCTTTTGCCTTTTCCACCCGTTTCATTAAAATCTCATCAAACAGATTCACACCTGTTTTATTCTTATAATAACGGCTGAGATAGCTGCGGTTCACATGCAGGGTATCTGCAATATCATCCAGCGTGATCTTTTTGCGAAAATTTTCTTCCAGATACTGTTCAATCTGATCAAGCAGTGATTCCGGTTCTTCTGCCTTCGTATGCTCCTGGATTTCGATCTCCTTTTTCAGTCTGGATAGCTTTCCAATTGCTTTTTCCACTGCCAGTGGAAGTTCGTCTATAATGGAAATCTTAAGCACATACTCACATACACTGTATTTAATGGCACGTTTGGCATACTCAAAATCTGAATATGCGGTAAGGATGATCACCTGGGTTTCCGGGCAGGTTTCGTATACATATTTACATACTTCTAATCCGTCAACACCAGGCATCTGTATATCTGTGATCACAATGTCCGGCATTTCTCCCCGGATCTTCTCCAATAGTTCCTGTCCATCACTGACTACGCTCTCCAAAGAACAGTCCATTTTTTCCCAATTTATCAGTTTCTGCAAAGCCTCTCTGATGTATCCTTCATCATCGGCTGCTACCACTTTCCACATAATTTCCACCTCTTTCAATTGGAACTGCAATTTCTATTTCCGTTCCCTTTCCCGGTTCGCTCCAGACCTGAAACTTGTAATAATCTCCATACAGGATCCGGAGCATTTTCTTTGTATTTTCCCAGCCCACATGGGTATGAGGAGTTTTTTCTTTATTTTCCTCTGCCTTCGTCTGATTCCGACAAACGCCTACTCCATCATCTTTTACCCAGATGTAGAGCATTTCCCTTTCATATAAAAGGACCTGCAGATTTCCTTTTCCACGCTTTGGTTCCAAACCATGCGAAACTGCATTTTCCACCAGTGGCTCAATAAGAAGACGGGGAATCAGATCTTCGCCGATTTTTTCATCTTCAAGCTTCACCTCATAAGACAGTTTATCCTGGTAACGGCTTTTCTGCAGATATAAATAAAACTGAACTATTTCCAGTTCCTCTTTTACCTTTATCTTAATCTCTTTTTCCCGGAATATCTTACCCTGCATCAGTCTGGAAAAAGCATTCAGTCCATCGTAAACTTCTTCGTTTCCAGCCATTTTCGCTTTCAGACTCAGCATGGCCAGAATATTAAACTGGAAATGCGGATTTATCTGGGACTGCAGATATTTTACCTGAGACCGGGCTGCCACAATTTCTTTTTCATAAACCTGAGTAATCAGATATTCGATCCTGTCTGCCATCTCATTAAACACGATTCCCATGTCATGAAATTCCTGAATAGAGGAATCTTCCATTCTGGCATTCAGATCCGGTTTTCCAAAAGCCTGTATGCTTTGGATCATCCTGGTAACCGGTTTGGTGAAACGGTAGCTGATAGCATATGCAACCAGAAATGCAATTCCCAGTACCACAATAAGACCCACAAGAACGATAAAAAGAGTGGGCTTCAAAATAGAAAAAATATTCCCATACCCTACTGAGATCACTGTACGTACTCCAAATCCACAGAGATTTCCATAACCAATCACCTTCGTACCTGCCAGGTCTTTTGTTCCATTCCATGAATTCTCAGAAGTCTGCAGCTTTTTCACCAGCTCCTGAGCTCCTTCTGAGGCAAGCAGCTGATCGTTTTTATCCAGGACAGCCCATCCTCCATTATGATACAGCTGTACCGTTTCCAGAACTTTCGCTACTGCACTCTGACTGATCTGCACGATTCCGATTCCTTTTTCCCTCATATTTTCATCATAAATTCTAAAAAAAATATTTAATTCATCTTTATCAGACAAACAGGCGTACTGGTCACTGGTACTTTTAAATTCCTGCTGCATGTTTTCGTATTTTCGCTTCTGTTCTCTCCCGGCAGCCAGTGTGGTGGCATAATAGTGCTCATAAATACATTCATTCCCATTATTAAACAGATAAATTCCAGTAACAAAAGGAAGCTGGCGTTCCACCATATTCCGCTCTGAAAAAAGCTCCATGCTGTAAGAAAGCTGTGGTTCTATTTCCTCCAGGTCGTATTCTTCTTTCTGAAAAAAGTCATCCAGTACCGTATTATGACGTATGGCGATCACACTATCCTCAATAAACTGCATATGAGCCTCATACTGCTGACTGGTATATCGAAGTACATATTCAATATCTTCCTGTGTTTTCTGAAAGAAGAAAGAGAAAAAGACATAGAAAACAGCTGCACATACAGACAGTAAAGTACATACAGAGGTCAGTATCATCAGAAATGTAAGTTCCCTTTTCAGAGTGTAGTTTTTTTTCATTTTATTTATCCCCAGGGTAAATTTCTATATTATAAATTCATTATAGGAAAAGCTTTCGAAACTTGCAATCAGTTTTCACCAAAAAAAGCAATAAAAAGCAGAAATATTTATAGCATTTCACCTAAATATAGGGTATACTGTTATTGTCTGAAAGAACAAGGGCAGGGTTTTTATATGACAGCATTCTGATAATGCCGTTATTTTTTTGCACCTTGTTAAAGTGATCATACTCACTTATTGACAAAGAAGGAGAGGTAAAATGAAAGTAATTAAAGTTAAGAATTATGAAGAGCTGAGCCGTACTGCAGCTACCATTATCGCCGGTGTTATTTTGTCCAAACCGGATTGTATCCTTGGACTTGCTACCGGTTCTTCCCCGGTAGGTACCTACGATCAGCTAGCTGCTATGTATGAAGAGGGAATACTGGATTTTTCCCATGTAAAATCTGTGAACCTGGACGAATATGTAGGACTGGACGGATCCAATGACCAGAGCTACCGTTACTTCATGAACAAGAACCTGTTCAGCAGAGTCAATATAGATATTAAGAATACCTATGTTCCGGACGGAACCAATCCGGATACAGAGGCCTGCTGCGAAGCTTACAATACACTGCTTAAGAATATAGGAGCTGCAGACCTTCAGCTTCTTGGAATAGGACCTAATGGTCACATCGGATTTAATGAACCAGACGACCATTTCCAGGCTGGCACACACTGTGTAGATCTTACAGAGGCTACCATCCAGGCGAATAAACGCTTTTTTGCAAGCGAGGAGGATGTGCCTCGCAAGGCTATTTCTATGGGAACTGGCAATATTATGAGCGCAAAGACCATTCTTCTTGTAGCTAACGGCAAGAATAAAGCCAAGGCTCTCGCTGCTGCGATCAAAGGACCTGTTACCCCACAGTGCCCGGCTTCCATCCTTCAGTTCCATCCCAATGCAATTATTGTGGCAGATGAGGATGCACTGAGCGAACTGTAATTAAAAAAAAGGAGCTGCTTCAATATGTTCCAAAAAGGCTTTCTGCAAGCTGTACGTCACAATTTGCAGAAAGCCTTTTTCAACACGCTCTAAAAAAGCAGCTCCATTTTTGTACCTTTTCCAAGATCGCTGTCCACATTGATCTGTGCATGATGTAAGGTTGCCCCGTGCTTTACAATGGACAGTCCAAGACCGGTTCCTCCAGTCTGCCGCGAATGGCTTTTGTCCACCCGGTAAAATCTCTCAAATATTCTTTTCTGTTCAGATTTCGGAATTCCGATTCCATCATCCTCAACCCGGTAAAAAGGACGATTCCCTTTTCTGCCTACATAAATATGAATGTGTCCTCCCGGATTGGTGTAACGAACAGCATTGTCCGCAATATTGTACAGCATTTCATATAAAACATGCCGTACTCCCTGAATGTTGATTGGAATACCACAATAATCCAACGAAATGTTTTTCTTTTCCGCATGATCCCGGAGATTGTTTACCACATCCTTTGCCAGCTCATCAAGCTCCACACTTTCCATGGAGACCACTGCATCCTGCTGTTCATCCAGGCGCGACAGCTGGATAATATCTGCCACCAGATTTCCCAGACGATTGGCCTCCTTATAGATTCGTCCTGAAAAATCAGCAATATTCTCCGGTCTCACCATTCCATTCATCATCAGCTCCGCATAACCGGAAATAGACATCAGAGGTGTCTTTAATTCATGGGAAACATTTGCAGAGAATTCCCTTCTCACAGCCTCAGTCTTCTTCAACTCCTCCAGCTGGCTTGCAATCTGCTTATTCTGCTGATCCACCCGCATCAACAAAGGACGGAGTTCTTCGTAGCATACATTCGAAAGAGGATGCTCCAGATCCAGGTTGTTCACCGGCTCGATCAGACTCTTTGTCTGCCTTTGCACCAGAACGATCTCTACCAGAATGATCAACAGCATCAAAATTCCAAGCCAGATAAAGCTGCTAAGCAACGTATGGAACACACTGTCTGTTGTTTTTGCCAGGCGGAGGATTCTGCCATCATTCAGCTTCACCGCATAATAAAAGGTCTGGTGTGACAAGGTTTCCGAATAACGGACGATTTCTCCCTGTCCATCTTCCATAGCCTGGATAAATTCCGGACGGCTGCTGTGGTTTGGAAGTTTTGAAGCCTCTGCCTCATTATCATAGAGTACGTTTCCCTCTGAATCGGTGAGCGTAATACGGGTATCTGTGGTTTTTCCCACATTTCCGTTTAAATACTCTTCTCCAACTTCTTCAATCCCCACTTTTACATATTCAGCTTCATCTCGGACGCCCTTTTTCATAGTACTGTTAAACTTATCATACATCACAAAGCTGGCGGCTATAAAGGTAAGGATAACCGTGAGAACGATCATCACACTGGTATGACTGAGGATTTTCTTTTTCATCCCTGACTGCCTCCCTTGTCTGCCATTCTGTAACCTACGCCGCGGACAGTCTCGATTAGTCTGCCGGCATCCCCAAGCTTCTGCCGAAGGGTTCGCACATGTACATCCACAGTTCTGGTCTCCCCGTCAAAATCATAGCCCCATATATGGCACAAAATCTGGTCACGGGTCATAACGATTCCTCTGTTTTCCATAAGATACAGAAGAAGTTCAAATTCCTTGCGGGTAAGCTCCACAGGCTGCTCATCACAATACACCTGATGACGGCCTGGAAAAATACGAAGTTCCTCACAGCTAAGCTCTCTGTCATCTCCGTGGCGGCTGCTGCGCCTAAGCACCGCCTTCACCCTGGCTATAAATTCCATCATTCCAAAGGGCTTGGTAATATAATCGTCTGCACCGGCTTCCAGAGCACGAACCTTATCAAATTCTGCTTCCTTGGCAGTTACCATAATGATGGGAATATCTCTGGTTCCGGAAGATTTTTTCAGTTTTTCCAGAATGGAATATCCATCCTCTCCCGGAAGCATAATATCAAGAAGAATCAGCTCTGGTTCCTCCTCTGCAAGGGCTTTCCACAATTCCTGGGAGTCTTCTAACCCTCTTGCATGAAATCCGGTCGTCTCTAATGTATATACTAAAAGATCACGGATGTTGTTATCATCTTCAACACAAAAAATCATTTTTTAGTATTCTCCTCCCATGTCTTACCTATTTTTTACATTACCTGTAAATCATCATTATTTCTTAGTATACGTACTTTTTTCCCCTTATACAAGTGCACAACTGTAAAGTCACGGTAAAAAGCAGGAAAACAGGTTACCGTTCACGACCTGACCAGTAACACGCTTCGCGATGAACAGAAATCATACATTCGCATGTTTTCGCGCCGCAAAAATTATATTACCAGTCGCTGCCTCCGGAAATGATTCTCACAGGAATTTTTCCAGAGCAGCAACTGGCAACATCTACTCTCCCGGTTACGGAAGCATATAGTTCACACGGGCAACCTCCAGTTCGTGATGGAAATGTTCTCCCGGTGCATTTTTTACAGTGTCAAGGTGACTGTGGGTATCATAAAGATCCTCATGCACCTGAGTCACACAGACTCCGATATTGGAACAATGATCTGCGATTCTCTCCAGGCTGGTTGTAATGTCAGAAAGCACAAATCCCATCTCTATTGTACATTCTCCGGCACGAAGACGATTTACATGGCGTCTTTTCAGCTCACGGCTTAGCTCATCGATCACTTCTTCCAGAGGCTCAATTTCTTCGGCTGCTCTCATGTCCTGGTTTGCAAAAACGCTATACGCTTTTTCCACAATATCCGACACGGCTTTTTCCATAATGTGAAGTTCCTGCACTGCCTTGTCTGAAAAGCGGGCATTTTTTTCTGAAATTTCCTTTGCAGATTTCATAATGCTAAGTGCGTGATCGGAAATACGCTCAAAATCTCCGATACAGTGAAGCATAATGGACAAGCTGTGGCTGTCTTCCAGAGAAAGATCTTTCTGATTCAACTTGATCAGATAGGTTCCCAGTTCGTCCTCATAGCGGTCAACCTTTGCTTCAATCTTTTCCACACGGAAAGCTGTCTCCTCCTGGAAATCATCCAGCAAACCAAAAGAAAGGTTCAAAGCGGTTTTGGACTGCTCTGCCATTTTCCTGGCAGCTGTTTTGCTCTGCTCAATAGCAATACCAGGATTACTAAGAAAACGGGATTCCAGGATCATAAACTCCTGATCTTCTGCGGAAATAACTTTCTCCTCTTTTGTATCACGGACAGTTGCACATGCCATTTTTACAAGCATATCTCCAAATGGAAGAAGTACAAGTGTTGCAATGATGTTAAAGGCACTGTGGATCACTGCGATGCCGGCAGGACCTGCCACTTCTTCAATGAAAGAGAAATGTAAAAATCCATTCAGCACATAGAATACAACCATAAATGTAACAGTTCCTACAATATTGAAGTACAGATGAACGATTGCTGCACGTTTTGCATTCTTAGTAGCACCGATTGAAGAAAGCATTGCTGTAATACAGGTTCCAATATTCTGTCCCATGATAATCGGAAGCGCTGCTCCGTAACGGACTGCACCAGTTACACAAAGCGCCTGGAGAATACCAACAGAAGCTGATGAAGACTGAATAACAGCAGTCAGAAGTGCACCGGCCAGCACACCTAAAACAGGGTTGGAGAACTTCAGAAGGATGTTTGTAAATTCCGGTACCTCTGCCAGAGGTTTTACGGCACCGCTCATGGTATTCATACCGAACATCAGCACTGCGAAACCAACCAGAATGTTTCCAATATCTTTCTTCTTTTCATCATGAAGGAAGACAATAAAAACAACTCCGATCAATGCCAGAATCGGTGAAAATGAGTTTGGGTTCAAAAGTCTTACAAAGAAATTGGAGCTTTCAATTCCTGCCAGGCTGAGGATCCATGCGGTAACAGTAGTACCGATATTTGCGCCCATAATAAAGCCAACAGCCTGGGACAGATGCATGATTCCCGAGTTTACGAAGCCGACTACCATAACTGTGGTTGCCGATGAAGACTGAATGATTGCAGTAACTGCTGCACCAACCAAAACTGCTTTCACACGGTTAGATGAAAGGTTTTCCAGAATCTTTTCCAGTTTACCGCCGGAAAGCTTTTCCAGACCGTCTCCCATTACCTGCATTCCATAAAGGAACATCGCCAGTCCTCCGACCAATGTCAGAATGCTAAAAAAATCCATTACGTTTCCTCTCCTTTTTTATCCTTTTAAAAGTTTATTGGGTTCTTAATTTCTTTTGTTTACAAAACCAATATAAGTGGGCTATGTAAAGTTTCGGGTGAGAAGAATGTTAAATATATGTAAAATACTTTACAATCTTGGATTTTCTTATACCGAAAAAATGTAAAGCCAGGCTGTTGAAAATGTAAAATATTTGTTTGATAGTTGATTTTACTGTATTTTCCAAATTTTACATTCAAAAAAATCCCCCAGGAAACATGAAGAATAATTTTACAATTATCGCTGCATATCTCATGAGGGATTTTTATATAATACGTGTAATGATTCCGTATCTTCACTGTTACACGCTCTAATACTTTTAAAATCCTCGGATTTCCTCTTCCTCTGAATGGGTTTTATCGATGGAGCGGATTTCCAGAAAATAACTGTAATTGTCATTTACCTTTACTTCCACTCTGTCGCCAATCTTATGTCCTTTCAGTGCCATGCCAATCGGAGAGTCAATACTGATTCTGTTCTCCATGGAATTTCCCCGGATGGAAGTAACAAGCTTATATTTCTCAATCTCGTCATCTTCCTCAAAATAAACTTCTACAATGTCATCCATTCCAACCTCGTCACTGCAGGATTTATCAGAAACGATGGTTGCTGTTTTTAACATATTCTCCAGATAGCGGATGCGACTCTCGTTCTGATTCTTATGACGCTTGGCAGCGTAGTATTCAAAATTCTCACTTAAATCGCCCTGGGCACGTGCTTCCTTTACTGCCTCAATTGCCTCTTTGCGGACAACCAGCTTACGGTGCTCAATCTCCTGTTCAATTTTCTCTACGTCTTTTTTGGTGAGCTTCTCTCTCATTTTTATACATCTCCTTTATAGCTGCAACACCACTTTGCACACCACCTTAACAGATGGCAAAGAGTTTGTCAAATTGCCAATGGAAAACATTAATTCCAATAATGCTATTGTTCACTCCATGAACAGAAACCCTATAATTTCTTTTTCCCCAGTCGGACTTCTTCCATCAGCTTCGCAGTCTCAGCATCTGCATGATCAAAAAGATAGGTATGACTGGACTGGCGGTGCTGATGCCATTCCTGGCGGAGCTGCTTTCTGGTCTCTTCGATTTCTTCTTTCAGACCTCTTGCGGAAATACGGTTGGCGCCCTGACCCATAATGATAATCTGTTCCAGTCCGTCTGAAGTAGCAACCGTTACCTGATGCTGTCTGCCGATTTTGTGGACTGTTTTTTCAATATATTGATCGGCAGTCTCCGCTTCTTTTGTGTAAACCACATGAATATTGTGATAAGTAAGCACTTCCTCCTGGTGTCCCTCCACCTTGTAAGCATCAAATACAAGAATCAAAGTACATTTCTTATATCCCTGATAATTACTTAAAATATCCATCAGCTTCGTCTGTGCTGCACGGACATCCGCATCTGCCAGTTCTTTCAGCTCCGGCCAGGCAAAAATAATGTTATAACCATCCACAAGAAGGTATTCTTCCTGGTCTTTTTTTGCAGAAGAACTGCTGCCAGAATAAGATAGGGCACTTACCACTTTTTTATAAGAAGACACGCGGTCTCTTTTCACCGGACCAAAGGTACGCTCAAAAATGGCCTGAAGTTCTTTGTCATCCTCATAGCTTCCACGGTAGGCAGATTCCGGCGGCTGGTAACCACTTCCCGCATGACTTCCACTTCCAGATGTATTTCTGGCAGTTCCTGTACTACCAGCTCCACTGCGTGCTGAATTTCTGGCACTTTGAGCAGTATCGTCTCCACTTGCAGGATTTCCAGAGCCTGACGCAGCATCCTCCCAGTCTTCCTCGCTGAGATCATCCTCAAACTCTGCCATAATCCCAGTATCCAGGTGCATATACTCTTCCACTTCATACCATGGCACCACAAATCCGGCTCCATGGGCACAAAATACAGACCCGGTAGGATTATCCAGATCCCGCTCAGAATCGTAGCCGATCTGTTCCACGATCTCATCTTGATTTTTACAAGGCTCATATCCTTTTAAACTGCAGAACAGTCTTCCCATTCCCCTTGTATAAGAAACTACTTCTTTCTGGTAATCGCGCATAGTCGAAACAGGCGCTTTTCCCTTCAAAATAGCGGTATTTGCCTCTGTCTCCATAGGAAGAAGAGTTCCCTGCATTTTCTGGATATCATTCATTGCACGGCCAACAACCTCCACCGGCACTTCCAGCCGAAATTCATAGTAAGGCTCCAGCAGAACATTCTGTGCTTTCTTAAGCCCCTGACGGATAGCCCGATAAGTAGCCTGACGGAAATCTCCGCCTTCTGTGTGTTTCTGGTGGGCCCGTCCGGTAAGCAGGGTAATCTGCATATCTGTGATCGGTGCACCAGTCAGCACTCCTCTGTGTTCCTTTTCTTCCAGATGAGTGAGGATCAGTCTCTGCCAGTTCCGGTCCAGCACATCCTCACTGCAGGCGGTAAAAAACTGCATTCCGCTTCCTTGCTCCCCTGGTTCCAGAAGAAGGTGAACTTCCGCATAATGGCGCAAAGGCTCAAAATGTCCCACACCTTCCACAGGTGCCGCAATGGTTTCTTTATATACAATATTTCCCGTTCCAAAATCCACAGCCACATGGAACCGCTCCCAGATCAGCCTTTTCAGGATCTCGATCTGCACATCTCCCATGAGCATGGCGTGGATTTCTCCCAGCTGCTCGTCCCACACAATATGAAGCTGAGGATCTTCCTCTTCCAGTTCTCTCAGCTTCTTCAGCATCTGATGCACATCGCAGCCTTCCGGCAAAATAATCTGATAGTTCAGTACCGGCTCCAGTACTGGCATATTGGAATTCTCTGTCACGCCAAGTCCCTGTCCTGGAAAAGTATGGGAAAGACCTGTCACTGCGCACACGGTTCCCGCGGGCACTTCTTTCACCAATTCAAATCTGGCGCCAGAGTAAATCCGGATCTGGTCAGCCTTTTCCTCCCATACTTCCTCTCCTGCTGCCACATTTCCCTTGCTGGTAATAAGAAGTTCTTTTACTTTCAGTGTCCCGCCTGTAATCTTCATATAGGAAAGACGGTTTCCCTGATCGTCTCTGGCGATCTTATAAACCTTCGCACCAAAAGCCTCAGGATATACCGGCCATCTGGTGTACCTGTCCAGTCCGTGGATCAGCTTCTCCACCCCTTCCATTCTCAGTGCAGAACCAAAATAGCATGGAAAAACCTTTCGATCTGCGATCAGACCGGTAATCTCTCTCCTGGATACTTCTCCTGTTTCCAGATATTTTTCCAGCAGTTTCTCGTCACACATGGCAAGGCTCTCCAGAAATTCTTCAGAAAATTTATTTTCCATCAAATTCTGCTGTTCTTTTTCACCAGCCGGTAATTCCGGTTCCAAATCCCCATCAGCATTTTCATTTTCTGAAAAATCCATGCAGTTCTCATTCAGCCTTTTTTTCAATTCGGTCAAAAGAGCATCGTGGTCCGTTCCATCCTGATCCATTTTGTTCACAAAAATAAATGTGGGGATCTGGTACCGCTCAAGCAATTTCCATAAAGTCACCGTATGTCCCTGCACACCATCTGCACCGTTAATCAAAAGCACTGCATAGTCCAGAACCTGCAAGGTACGTTCCATCTCTGCAGAAAAATCCACATGCCCAGGCGTATCCAGAATGGTAACTCTTGTTTCCGGGAATTCCAGCACTGCCTGCTTGGAAAAAATCGTGATTCCCCGCTCGCGCTCAAGGGGAGAGGTATCCAGATATGCATCCTTGTGATCCACTCTTCCAAGCTTTCGTATCTTGCCGCTTAAATATAAAAGTGCTTCTGACAATGTAGTTTTTCCTGCATCTACATGAGCCAGCAGCCCCATACAAATATTTTTCTTTATTTTCTCTGACTGTTCACCCACGAAAACGCCTCCTGTTGTAAAAATCTCTTGTTTCAGTATATCACAACAGAAGGCGCCAGTCGAGACACAGGTGTTTATTTCATTATTTTCAATAAATCACCTTATGGTTACTGTCCACTGGCAATATTCCGCCAGGTGTTTTTACTATGCAAGTCCCGGACAGCAGCAATGAATAAACCATGCCTGCTTGATTGAATTCATGGATAGGGGTTCGGGCCAGAGCATGTTTGAAAAAGACTTTCTGCAAGATATATGTTGCAATTTGTTTTATAATAAAATTGTTTTATCTTTACAATATTTGATAACATGGTATAATTCATACGTGATAAAAAAAGTACAATAATAAAGTAATTATTCCACAAAGCATGTAGCTGTGAAGGTACTGAACAATTACACAATAGAACCGATTGATGCAACGTTATATTTTAGAGCGTGTATCAACAGAAAGTGAGAACTTCCATATGAATCCCTTAAAAAAAATATACTGTCGGATTTTTCAGAATGTATTCAAATTTGCCCTTCCATTCCTGCCATACCGAAATCCGGAGATCATCAGCAGTCTGAAAGCTATTCCTGATGTGCTGAAAAAGAAAAAATGTGAAAATGTGCTGATTATTACAGATGCAGGAATCCATAAGCTTGGTCTTACAGACCGCCTTGAAAAAGTGTTGACAGACAGCAGCATTCCCTATATCCTTTATGACAAAACAGTAGCAAATCCTACCACTGTGAATGTGGCTGAGGCACTTGAACTTTATCATGAAAATAACTGTCAGGCCATTATAGGCTTCGGCGGAGGCTCCAGTATGGACTGCGCCAAGGCAGTAGGCGCTAGAGTCGCCAAACCTCATCAGTCTCTTGCAAAGATGAAAGGAATCCTGAAAGTGCACAAAAAGCTTCCACTTCTTATCGCCGTTCCAACCACTGCAGGAACCGGAAGCGAAACTACACTGGCAGCAGTAATCGTGGACGCCGAAACCCGGCATAAATATGCCATCAATGACTTCCCGCTGATTCCCCGATACGCTGTGCTTGACCCCAAGGTCACATTAAGCCTTCCACCATTCATCACCGCTACCACAGGTATGGATGCACTCACCCATGCAGTGGAAGCTTATATTGGTAATTCCACTACACCAGGCACCCGTAAAAATGCCTGGGATGCAGTGCAGCTGATTTTCGAAAATCTGGACACTGCTTACACCGACGGAAGCAATAAAGAAGCGCGCCGGAATATGCTCCGCGCCTCTTATTTCGCTGGCTGCGCTTTTACAAAATCCTATGTAGGCTATGTACATGCAGTTGCCCATTCTCTGGGAGGACAATACAATGTTCCACATGGACTTGCCAACGCTGTACTTCTCCCTTATGTTCTGGAAGCTTACGGAAAAACAATTTATAAGAAGCTGGCAGCCCTTGCTGTTGCTGCCGGGGTTGCCTCCAAAGAAACACCGGAAGAAGAAGCCGCATTAAACTTTATCCAGGCGGTCAAAGACATGAAGGCCCGCTTCGGAATCGGCGATACCATCCCGGAAATCCAGGAAGAAGACATTCCGAAGCTGTCACACTATGCGGACAAAGAGGCGAATCCGCTGTATCCGGTACCGGTACTGATGGATGCACAGGAGCTGGAGAAATTTTATTATATGCTGATGCCGGCTAAAGAAAACACAGTGCAATAAAAAGATAAAGTGTGTTTGAAAAATGCCATATTGTCACCTTTATAACATTACATTCGGTAATCTCAATTTAAATAAGATAGTTTTGAATTACCCCCTTTATAGCCTTTTACATTATGTAAACTATATTTCAAAACATCAAATACATTATAAATAATCAGAAAGGACTTTCCCATGACCCAGGAAGCAATCCAGGAAATCATCCGCAAGCAGCGGAACTATTTTTATACAGGCGCTACCTTAAATATTGACTTTCGCATCACTGCCTTAAAACGGCTGCAAACCTCCATCCAGTCCCACCAGGAGCAGATCAATGCTGCCCTGAAGTCAGACCTTGGAAAAAGCAGCTTCGAGAGCTATATGTGCGAATCCGGTCTCGTTCTCAGCGAGATTACCTATATGCTGAAGCACATCCGCTCTCTTTCCAAAGAAAAAACAGTGCACACACCACTTGCCCAGTTCCATTCCAGAAGTTACATGAAGCCGTCCCCATACGGTGTCACCCTGATCATGAGTCCATGGAACTATCCCTTTCTTCTCACCTTTGATCCACTAGTAGACGCCATCGCCGCCGGAAACACTGCAGTATTAAAACCCAGTGCCTACTCTCCTGCCACCAGCAATATCATCTGCGAAATCGTCCGCGAATGTTTTCCGGAAGAATATGTAGCCGTTGTTATGGGTGGACGCCAGGAAAACTC
Source organism: Ruminococcus sp. J1101004sp1_RTP21198st1_B9_RTP21198_201120 (assembly GCF_040924245.1). Taxonomy (NCBI): domain Bacteria; kingdom Bacillati; phylum Bacillota; class Clostridia; order Eubacteriales; family Oscillospiraceae; genus Ruminococcus; species Ruminococcus sp. J1101004sp1_RTP21198st1_B9_RTP21198_201120. Next base: position 37,542 of record NZ_JBCOMI010000032.1, read on the forward strand.
CTGCCTTCTCCAGGAGCACTTTGACTACATCTTTTTCACCGGCAGCCAGGCTGTGGGAAAAGAGGTTATGCGCCATGCCAGCGAACACCTCACTCCTGTTACCCTGGAGCTTGGGGGAAAAAGCCCCTGCATTGTAGATAAATCTGCAAATATCAAGCTTGCCGCCAAACGTATTGTATTTGGAAAATATCTGAACTGTGGACAAACCTGCGTAGCCCCTGACTACATTTACTGTCACAGGGAAGTGAAGGATGAGCTTCTGAAGCAGATTCAGAAACAGATTCGTAAACAATTTGGTAAGTCACCTCTGGATAACAAAAATTACGGAAAGATCATCAACGAAAAGCATTTCAACCGCATTTTGAACCTGATCGATCCTGCCAAGGTTGTCTGTGGCGGCAATGCCCATCCGGAGACTTTACAGATCGAGCCTACCGTCATGGATCAGGTAACCTTTGAAGATGCCGTAATGCAGGAAGAAATTTTCGGTCCGGTAATGCCTGTCCTTACCTTTACTTCCATAGATGAAGTAATCCGAAATGTAAATTCCATGGCACATCCTCTGGCTCTTTACATTTTTGCCCAGGACAAAGCCATCTGCGAAAAAATCACCTCTGAATGTGGCTTCGGCGGTGGCTGTATCAATGATGTGATCATTCACCTCGCCACCAGCGAAATGCCATTCGGCGGCTTTGGCGAAAGCGGTATGGGAAGCTATCACGGCCAGAAAGGCTTCGAGACCTTTTCCCATTACAAGAGCATCGTAGACAAAAAAACCTGGATTGACCTGCCGATGAGGTATCAGCCTTATAGACGGATTTATGATAAGCTGATCCATATTTTCTTGAAATAAAGTGTTACTATTACTTTGGCTCGTTGCTCGCGTAAATAAAAAATAAGGAGGTCGAAACTATGTGTTTTAATTTCAATAGCTGCACCGAATTATTTAATGCGATTTGCAAAATGTTTAACATTGGTTGTTAATTAATATGACAAAAGAGCCGCATTTTTACTATGAAAGTTCCAAGTCCAAAGTTGACATGTCCCTTTCGTAAAAATGCAGCTCAATAACAATTATTCTACTCCCTTAATCCTTTCCACAATACTTCCATTCCAACCTGTGAGATCACTGTCCATAAAATTGGATACAATGGTTCTTGCAGCCTGGCTGTCCAGCATGGTCACAACACAAAGGTACACAGACAAACTGGCAGCCAGAGACAACAGTACCATAAAAGTCCTCTTCTTATCTTTTGTGAACTGTTCCCTGGAAAGTCTTGTGAGCAAATTTCCCTCTCCTGCTTTTCTTGTTTTTGATGCGTTATGAGAAGGACGATAGCCAAGTACCTCGATAGGCGAAACAGCAGCTTCCATTTTTGCAGGTTTCCGGCTGGCAAGAAAGATGATAATTCCAACACCAGGCTTGTCATGCACCTCCGGTTCACAGTAAAATCTTGTAAAAATCTGTGCCTGCCGCTCTGGTGCAATCCCTTTTCCATAAAAGCCGCCCCCAAAACTCCATATCCTGACTTTTTCAAAGAAAAACAGATTGCCTGGTTTAAATCATAGTCGTCTTGCATATAAGGAAACCCGCCGTCCCTGCTGATCTGTCACACGGGTTCGATAATACTGCGTTCCCTTCATACTCACCGTACCATAATCGGGAAGCATCATTCTTCTTGGTTCTCCATTTGAGAGCAGGGCGGCGATTGATAACATTAACTTGCTTTTCCCATCGCCGGGATTGCCCTGCAACAGAGTAACCTTGCCAAACGGAATATACGGATACCACAGCCATTTCACTTCTTTCGGCTCAATTTCGCTTGCCTTGATAATTTCAAGAGGTACAGTTACATTCATTTCATTTTCAATCATTTTCATAGTTCTTTGTTCTCCTTTTCGATAAATATTTTGGGCAATGCACCACAACACAGCGAAAACTCTGCTTACAGTCATTCCTGCATTTTCTGCAAAGTTCGTTGTAGGTAATGCGGTTTCGATCATTCAGAAACAACGCCCACTCTTGTTTCCGTTTCTTGCTCATTCTCGGCATATCAATCCACCTTTCCGTCTGAAAATAAAAACCACAGGAAAGATACATTAAGCCTTGTTTGTGTCATTTCTCGGGGCGAAAATCAGGGAAAATTTCCTTTCTAAGCCTTGCAAAAAATTGCAAGGTGTTTGTACTAACCTGTGGTTGTGTATGAAATTGTGGGTTTGGGTAACAAAAAACACCGTATTTCTACGGTGCGTTCTGTCAGATATATTCTGTTTTATGATTGCAGAAAACTGGAATTCACAGTTCTTCCATCCTTCCCATCTTCAGCGCCATAACAAGAGTTCCGGCTGCCATCACAAAGACACCAATTTCAATCACATAGATGGGAAGAAGCGCCGGACCTGCCACGGCAAAGAAGTCCACGATAAAATGAATCCCATATGCAAGAACCGCTGTAAAAGCCGCTGTCCTGCATTTGCCTGCCTTTACCGCCCGGTAGATCAGCAGTGACAACCCGATATGCAGAATGATGGCACTGATTCTTTCGATTCCGCTTACAAAAAAGAGTGGTGCCGGTGTTGTCCATAGGGCCGACAGCTGTGACACGGTCTGGTTTGCAGACTCAGCAGGAAGTGCCGCCAGCGTATTCTGCATGGCTCCGCTGTTGATCATCAGCATGGACACAAGATTGCTGATTCCGGAGAGTCCTCCGATCAGAATGGCCTCTACACCGCCATGCCCGATTCCATACATCAGTGCATTTGGAAAATCCAGCCATTTCTTCATCCAGAACTTCATGGCAATCAGTCTTCCGGTCTCTTCAAAAACCGCTGCAGCCAAAGCCGCGTACACATAGTAAAGCCATGGCCTGCTCTGTGCGTTCAGTCCGCAGAACTGAATGACAAGAACATGCAGCTGCTGCTCCAACAGCATGGCAAACAGCAGATAGGTTCCTGCTCCGATAAAGAACGAGGAAATCCTTGCCTTAAGCTTCACCCTTCCTGCAATGAACAAAGCAATCGGTACCCCCATCGAGAGGACAACGGAGCTGATAACTCCCGCTATCGCCAGACCTGATATTGTGTTCAATTCCATCTTTATACCTCCCTGATTCTCAAAAAATTCCTTTATTGTATTTGAACTGTCCATACAATATAAAGCCTAATCCGACAATAACTGCTGGAAGAATGATATAATCTATAATTATTTCACTCCAAAACGAAACAATAAAACCTAATACAAGAGATATTCCTATAATCAGCGTTCCTGTGCCGACTGTTTTTCCATACTTTGGTATATCTTCTTCCTTTACTTTTCGCCTGTTATAAGAGTGAATTGTGCTGATATTGCCTTTGATATTTACAATTCCCACAACAGATATGAACACTCCCAAAATCAACATTATAATATTTTCCATAATGACCTCCTAAAAATAGAATAGTTCCTCAAATTTTTTGTCCAATGCAATACAAAGAATTAGAGCCAATTTTGCAGTTGGATTAAACTGTCCTGTTTCAATAGAACTAATGGTATTTCTTGATACCCCTACCATTTCTGCAAGCTGAGCTTGAGAAAGATTTGCTTCTGTGCGAACTTCCTTTAAGTGATTTTTCAGTTGTAATTGTTCTTTCATATTCTCACCTCTAAAAGGTGGCTAACAAATCCAACAAATGCCAAAATGGAAAGCACAAAAAACAGAACAGTCAAGACCAAATCGCTCTTTCGCTTCATTTTGATAAAACGAACTAACCATTGTGTTGCAATAATGCTGAAGTATATAACCCACGGACTGTAAATCATAGTATGAGCAAGCACAGAAGATAACAGCGAAAGCAAACAACACACTAAAGCACCAACTCTGCTTGCGTGACTTCCGGCTTGATATATCACTTCCATTTCAGCCAAGTCCTTATTGCGATGTTCTTTTCTGCTTGCATTTAAGATTTCGTCCTTTTTCATAAAAACACCTCCATGCCAAGTTTTCTTTGCATATTTAAATTATATACATACCAAGTTTTCTTGTCAATAGAGTTCATAAAAAAGTTACAACCGATATAAGAGATAACTTTTCTACCACTTCGATTATACTCACGACTTAATGACTTCTTGAATACTTGCCGAAAAAGAAAAACTGCCATCGGTTTGACAGCAGTTCTTCTTCGGTTGGTATCCGTTAGGAATACACAATATCATTCAATACAATCTCATCGGCACAGGCTCGAATGTTATTCATCAATCCTATCCATCTCATCATATCCGCTGCTTTCAGTTCTTCCGTTACACCCTGCTTCTTTGCCATTTCCTTTATCAGATATTCCGCCATATCACGAGCCGAAGTATCAATTTCGGCAAGGTGTTCATATAACTTTCCGCTTGTCAGCAGATTAAAATATAGCACACGCTTATGTTCCCTCAAATATCGTTGCCGCAACCATCCGTATTTTGAAAGGGGAGGACTTTCCTCTACTGTCAGGCAGGGATAATAGTAATCTCCGATGAGTTCGTATCGGATACCTGTTCTTTCGTCTGTAATAAATCTTTGCATAGTGTTTTCTCCTTTTGCTTCTTGTGGTAAAACTCCAATGATTTTTTGTTGTGGTTTACCTTTGTACATTCATCTGAACAGAATTTCTGCTGACTGTGTGTAGGCCAGTAGGTACTGCCACACACAGCACATACACGCTGACGATAATAGTGATTGAAGAACGGTTACTGCGCTGTTGAAAAATGCCATAAATGTGTACCTCCTTGTACGATGCGCCCTAATGGGCTGATGAATAGTGAATGTCCCCCTGCATATGCACCTGCAAAAGGGCAAAAAAATAGCCAGGTCTCCCATTTCAATCAGAAACCTGGCTATGTAAAAAGGGCGGCTCACCGCCGCCCTCATCGTTAATATTCTGTGCTCAATAGAAAATCTGCAATGTGCATACTCTTAATGCCCTGGTAATTGCCTCCGGCAAATTCATCGGTTCTTAAAACATACTTCGGATAGTTATCCCGGATTTCCAGCAGCCGTTCATATTCGCGCTTTTCTGTTTTTTCGGATTTAATCTCCTGTGTGACCTGCACATACAACCGGTCATTCTGCTTCTGCGCCACAAAATCGACTTCACCATCCGGCGTTTTTCCAATCATCACGGTATATCCTCGTCTGCAAAGTTCCAGATACACCACATTTTCCAGACTGGAAGCAACGCTGTCTGGTGTATAGCCCAGCACGCTGTAACGTAAAGCGGTATCAGCAAGATAAAACTTCTCCTGCGTTTTCAGAATCTCCTTCCCGCGCAGGTCGTATCGAGAACAACGATGAAGAAGATATGCTTTCTCCAGCTTTTCCAGATAACTGTACACCGTTTCATTGTCGATTGAACGATGCTCCGATTTCAGATAATCCGAAATTGATTTTGCCGAGAATGAATTTCCCACATTCGCAAACGTGTACCGAACCACCCGTTCCAACTGGTCGATCTTACGAATCTGGTTTCTCTTTACGATATCCGAAAAAATTGTAGAATTATAGATGTCCCGGACAATCGTATAAACCTCATCCTGTGAATACTCTCGCAGGTGTGTTGCAGGGAAGCCACCCAAGCGGATATAGTCTGCCAGTTCAGCATGGATATCCTTTACCTGTGTATACTGCTTTTTAAATTCCAGATATTCCTGAAACGAAAGCGTATAGATACGGAAGGAAACATATCGTCCGGTCAAGTAAGTCGCTATTTCCGAAGACATCATTCTGGAATTGGAGCCTGTCACATAAAGGTCAACATCATAATCCGTTGCCAGGGAGTTTACTACTTTCTCCCAGCCTTCAATTTCCTGAACCTCATCCAGAAAGAGATACGTTCTCCCAGTTGGCTTTAGCTTTTCTTTGACAGCCTTGAACATATCCTTCGTTGTCATATCCTCATAATCCATAGAATCGAAGCGCATGCTGACAATCCTCTCAGACGGAACACCATGCTCCTGTTGCAGCTTCTCCATGATCATTTTAAGGACTGTGGATTTTCCGCAGCGGCGAACACCCGTCAACACTTTTACAAAAGGTGTGTCGGTGTAGGCCATAATCTTATCGACGTAGAGCGGTCTGTCTATCATAGGAACCACCTCCATGGTTCCATAATACCGCAAGCGCATAAAAAAATCAATAGGTTTTGCGATTACAAACCGCAACTTTCATTGATTTTCATTGACTTTTTCGGATTGTGTCGAATTCTGTTTCTTTGCAGTTTCAGAATATCGTAGTTTAACCCAAAAGTCCAGAAAGCAGCAGCACCAGAGTCGTGCCGATCAGTACCACGCCGCCGCCAGCATACAGGCAGCGTCAAAGGACGCATGGCGAATAACAATCCGACAGTAGGTATCATGGGCATAACGGATATGTTCTTGATAGGCTTCCTGTTCGGTCATGGAAAATCCCCCTTTCTTCGATTATGGGAAAGGGCTGTCGGGAAATTGAACCGCTCCCCGTCAAGTAGACAATTGAAAAAATATAAATTTTTCCTGCCAGCAGAAATTTATCTGCTGGCAGTT
>NZ_JBCOMI010000033.1:0-43661 GCF_040924245.1 Ruminococcus sp. J1101004sp1_RTP21198st1_B9_RTP21198_201120
TGGGATTTTTTTAATTTTTTATTCTTTTAATTTTGTTTAGGTGGAACTTTTTCTGGAAGTTCACATTCCAACCTTTTAAAATAAAATCATCAGTTCTTAGTTACATTCTGGTGCTTGGCTAGCTCCTGCTTTAGCCGCTGAATTTCAAGTTCCATTTGATGCTTTTCTTTTTCTGCTTTATCTGCGCGGGAATTCGCTTCGTCTGCCTTTTTCTCTGCTATATCCGCGCGTTCCTTTTCTCTCTGCGTATTTCGTCTTTCAGCCTGAATGTCCATTTTTTCCATATTCTCAAACAGATAGCCCATTCCACGACCTCCAATCTCACCCATTAATTCTCTTGCTTCTTCCGTGGGCACATTCATCTTCATCAGTAAAGACCATATAACATTTTTATATATTTCTTTTATCTCTTCCGGAGCATTGCCATATATGGAATCTATCAGTTCTTCGGAAACATTCCTGAACTTTTCATAATCCTCCGGTGTCTGTATTTTATTAATCAGCATCACAAGTGCCATTTCATCACACTTTTTGCTGAGTTCTTCATTGGTATATTGGTTAACACTCACTATCTGATATGCAAAATCAGGGATATACTTTTCCATTCCTTCTGCGAAATCAATCCGATCTTTCAGATGTAAATCAGCTGTCCACTTTTTCGAACCTTCGTAATACACAATTGGAATAATTAATGGATACTTGAAATTTTTCCTTTTGCTGGCATCCTTATTCTATTTTATTATTTCATTTGTTTTGCAATACACAATAATTCCTTAAAGCTACAAAGAGTTTCTTCCTTATCGGTGTCTGGTCCCCAGCTTATTCTTATCGAACTTTCAATTTCTTCTTCCGCAATTCCCATCGCCATTAATACATAACTTGGAGCATAACTTTTAGACGTACATGCAGATCCATTTGACACACTGCAAAATTGTTTAGTTGATATCATCAGCGCCTCTGAAGAAACTCCTTCAATACATAAATTTAAAGTACTCGGAACACAAAATTCCTGATCTCCATTAAAATGATATTGAAGGTCTGAATCCTTAAGCAATTTCAATATCTCAATCTTAATAGCCTGGGTATGTTCATAATTCCGTTTATATTCATTTTGGGCAATTTCACATGCTTTACCACATCCTGCGACTAATGCCACTGGTATCGTTCCAGGCCTAATCCCATGTTCCTGTTGCCCGCCATACAAAATATTCTTCACCGGCGGAAGTTTATATGCCTTTTTCCTCAATATCAAAACACCAATTCCCTGTGGTCCCATCAATTTATGAGCACTAAAAGAAAGCATATTGTACTTAATCTTTCTAACTTCCTCAACCAGTTTTCCACAACTCTGTGTTGCATCTACATGAAAAAGGACATTCCCTTCCTGTAATTTTTCCCCGATTTCTTCTACGGGCTGAATAATTCCAGTTTCATTATTCACATGCATTACGCTCACAAGAAGTGTATTATCCTTCACTTTTGTAAGAATTTCTTCAGCACTTATTCTGCCGCTTATATCTGGTGATACAATATCTACTTCAAAGCCTTCTTTTTCAAGATGTTTTACAGTTTCTAATACCGCCTTATGTTCAATTGATGTTGTAATAATATGCTTTTTATTATTCTTTTCAGCATACTCCCGGAGGCCCTGAATTGCAATATTATTGCTTTCAGTTGCGCCACTGGTAAAAAAAACCTCATCCGAATTGACCTGCAGTAAACTTGCAACCTGTTTTCGCGCTGTTTCAACAACGTTTCGCGCCTTTTCACCAAAATTATGCGTTCTGCTATCAGCATTTCCTATGTCATTTTTATATACATCAATCATAAAATCCAGAACTCTCTCGTCTATAGGAGCGGTTGCATTATAATCTAAATATACACTCATACTACTTCTCCTTTATTGCAAGATTAACTAAATCTTCGGCACTTTTTATAAATCCTGTACCACATAAATGGGCAATTCCTCTTTCCAAATTCAGACGGAAATACTTTGCAACAGTTTCATTGTCTGTAGGTAAATTCATTTTGATACACCAGGCTTTCACTAAAGCCTCATATAACTCATAATACTCTCCGCCAAAAGTAAACCAGGACATTTCCAAATTACTGTCTGCAACAATAGGAATATCTGTAGGAATTGTTTTCTCACTTAATGAATAACAAAGAGCCCATCTGCAAAGAATGTTCCAATTTTTTATTCCTGTTTTTCCCTTTAAACGAGACAATTGGTCTTTCGCTTGTTGAGACAAGCGTATTTGTTTCATTATCATAATTTTGCTCCAATCAAATAACCACGCTCAATAGATGTACTTTTGGAATCCTCATCATATTTCAACGTAAACTCATCCCCTACATTCTCTCTCATTAATTCATAATAATTCTCGTCTATTTCTGAGTCAGTTGATAAAATTATTGTTTGTTCTCCAGCATTTGGAAAATATGTTGTAATTAACGCAGTACGATGCAATGAATCCAACCTTGATAAAGGTGTATCAATTATCACTGGTAACTTCTTTTTCGAACAAATTGCCAATGCCCAAAGTATGGAAATAACCATTAACTGCTGCTCACCAGCTGACAAAGAATCTTTCGGAATCTCTATTCCTTCTTCTGACAAATACTTTAGATCTAACGTTTCAGGGTCCATTACTATTGTTTTGATTAAATTTTTCTTATTCGCCAACTTTGTATAGCAATTAGTAATAGTCTCTGCTAATACATCAATTTTTCTTTTCTGTAATTCAATCTCGTATCTCTCTATAATCTTCAATGCAATATTAGAATACCTTTTAGTTCTATCTGCCTTATCTTTAAGCTCCGCTATGGATAAATATGTTTCCACTTGCTTATTTAATTCAGATGTTGCTGAATTCATTTTAGAGACCGCTTCACTATATCTTTGTTCCAAATCAGCAATTTTAATCTTATCGTCAATAATCTGATTCTCCATAGTCCTTATTTTATTTTGAATATCCTCTAACTCATTTTCATTAATATCCAATGTTAAATAACTCTGCAAATCGCTGATTTGTTCACTTATTTTTATTTTTCTTTCTAAAATAACGCGTGCTTCGGAAACAACATTTTTTAACACACCTTCAACTAAATTATTAGTTTGGAACAGAGCCAATTCGGATAATCCATATATTTGCTCTTTCTGATTTTCTTTAATTCTTCTTTTAACATATTCCACAAAATCAATACTAGATTTCTGACTTCCATTATATTCAGCCTTAAAGTCATCTAAAAAATCATCTAATTGGCATACAGCTTCCTGCATAATCATATCCTGGTGTTCATCAGTTGCCTGTAATTTAACGTCAACAATTAAATCATTTACTAACACCAACGGAAGCAAATCTGCCATTAGCTCAAACAATCTTTCATTTTCACCATCTCGTTCTTTTTCTAGTGCAGATTTTTGACTCTCAATTTCCAACTGTTTTTCAACTGCATTCCCACCTTTAACAGTATAGGATTGGCGTAAAATCTCCAGAGAATCTTGATCTTCCAACAAAATTTGATGCATTTTTTCTAATTCAAGCTCTATATCTCTAACATATTTTATTGAAGCTTCTTTTTCTTCGCGTAATTGATCAATTACATCCTCTGTTTTTTTACCTTTTTCAGCTCTAGTTATTCTTTTTAAATTGCGTAAAATATCACTGCTTAACACATCCAATACCGATATTCCCAGCATAGAACGAATTGAATTCTTAAGTTGAATATTTGTACTATCTACTGCTAATTCGGCGATTTTCTCACCATCAAAGAAAAAGAAACTAGATAATGCACTAGGCAATATGTTTTCAACAAACATTGGCCAATTTGCTGTCAAAAACTCATTAAACATCCCATCTTTATATACATAAATGTGTTCTCTGGTTCGCTTATTAAGCGCATCCCATTCTCTTCTTACTACATAATTTTCTTTGATTGTATTATTAATCTCAAATTCTAGTTCTACTTTACAAATATTATCATCTGCATTTCTATTTATGAAAGATCTTAGATATTGTGAATATGATTTTCGCCCACTTTCTGTATATGCGAATGAATTAGAACCATATAGTGCCAATAAAACAGCTTCTAGAAATGTAGTCTTACCTCTTCCGTTCATACCACCAATCAAAACTACTGGTTTATGACTGTTAAATACAAATTCATTATCGCCTGCATAAACTCCAAAATTATGCATGTGTAGTTTCTTTATTACCATAAATTATTCATCCTCACCATCTTCGAATTCAGTTTCTAATGGTTGATAATCTAAAAATTTCTCATTATATTTTCCGCCATGTGCTTTTTTTCGAACCATCATATCAGAATAAAATTGTGTTGCATCATCTTCATTTCGATAAAAAGTTTTCTCTATAGTACTATTAATACTTTCAAGAATTTCTTTTCTTTGATTTATTCCAGCTGCTTTAATTTCTAAATCTATTAAAGTATACATCATTTCAAAGGATAGTTCTTCATCAGGATACATTTGTTGACAAACACTTTTTAATATCTCCCATTCTTCCTGTCCAAAATTTTCATCATGAATCCATTCCGGATCATCAAATTTTCTGCCCAGCACACGCTCATAAATCTTTGGCAGTGTATCATCAAATTCATGTTTTTTATTTACCCAAATTCTACGAATCGCTCGTAATTCCTCAATTCTTATAAGCTCTAAGTTTTTGAACTCCTCTGGTCCATTTTCATTAATTTCGTTTTGAATACTCAATAATTTTTCAAGCCATTCTTCTCGGATTTCCTTTTTGTATGGACCATGAAATAGTTTACCGTAATTCCCCTGCAAATTTCCCTTCATTCGTCTGAAGCTTCTTCTTCCACGATCCTCTTCCTCATTTCCAAATTCATTTCTAAATTCAAGAAGTGGAGTCATCCACTCTTTCTCTTGATCATTAGCAATCATGGCTTCCATTGATTTATCTTTTTCAACCATTGTGCATACCCAACAGCCAAATCTACTTTTTCCACATGACGGTGCTGACTTATCTACTTGCAGAGGACACTCATTATCAGCAGTGGCTCCTCTATACATTGTCAGTAAATCCATATTTGAATATCCCCATGGATTCTTATATTGCATTAAAAATGTCCAGACATCATCATCACTCCAGTCTTCCATTGGAGAAAAAACAAGCTCATTTGCAAGTGTAGGGTTTGGGCTTAAAAGCTCTCTCACCCTTTTCTTCTCCAGATTTGTCATTGTTCTATTTCTTCTGGCACTTTCCTGTTTTCTTGTGCCAAGAACAAGGATAACTTCACCATGTTCCGCTATTCTTTCTTTAATAAATTTATTAACTGGCTGAATTTTCAAACGATCTGTGCACCAACGATATTTCATTCTCGGAAATGGATATCCTCTTCCAATGAGATTAACCCAAAAAGTATTATCATAATCGGGTTCTAATCTACAAGTAATAAACTTAAGGGATTTTTCTCTTGATTCTTTTTCCATACAATCCAATGATTTTTTAACCCATTTCGATACTACCGGAGATTCTACCAATGTATCTGTATTCATTATATATATTAGCTTCTTTCTCTTCTCACGTGGTAATTTTTCCATCGCAAGCCACACTAGCTGAACAGCTGCAGTACTGTCCTTTCCGCCAGAATATCCGATCATCCACGGAATATCATCTGCCAAATACAGATTTTGTATTGTTACAATTAATCCTTCTATAAAGTCTTTTGTTATAGCCATTTTATTTATTCCTATTCTTTTTGATGTTTCTTGCGATAATAAAATTTTATCACAGGATAAATATATTTATTGTTTATTTTTTATTCTAATATACATTCTATCATAAATTCATTTTCTATAATAGCCCTAAATTCATAAATTTACAAAGGAAAAGATATACTTAAGTAACCACTTGAGTATATCTTTCCTAATACATAATGTCAACTCTAGCAAATCTACCTATTTTCCATCAGCTTAATGTAGGTTACTGTTCACTAGTAGCATAATTACTGTCTCCAAAACATTTTCCCAACAATTGGAATCAGTATAGTTCCTTATACAATTGCCAAAAGGCCTTATCTTTCATATACACCGGCTTATCATTTCCAATTTTCACTACACTATGATGTTTTTCAAGCGTTTTAATTGCATTAAACAAAGCCGAACTTTCCTGGCTTTTTGACTCTGTCTTAAACACAAAATCAATATCTGAATTCTTTAAATCAGACACATTATGAACTACCCAGGTTAATATATACTTTGCATAATCATCATCCCCACTTCCAAAATGTTTTAAGGACTGAGTAGACAAAATCGTTCCAACACCAAATTCCCTTCCCTCTTTCAATATTTTTTTCAAAGAGGGAAAATCACGACTCATAAAATTATCTGCCTCATCAACGAGAATCATCTTTGTAAGTTGTCTATAATTTCCTTCCATTTTACTAGAACCCAAAGCTTGCATCTGTGAATAGAATAAATCTAATGTTATTGCAACAACCAAACTTTGAATATTTTCGTCATATGAAGATAAATCAATTACCACTACTCCATTAAGTATTTCAAATAGTGTTTTAGTATTATTTGGATTCGCCTCAAATACTTCGAACATCATTAAAGTATCCAATGCAGCTGATAAAGAATCACCTTTTTTTATTTCTTCATCATTCATATAGCGCTGATATACTTGATATAAGGTAGGTGCAGGTTCATCCCATGTATCTGGATTTGCAGGCATTATTCCACTCGCTCTATAAGTTTCCAAAATGCATTGCAATAATGTATTTTGCTGCTTGGGACCAAGATTAAATGCTTTTGACAGAGTATCCTTAAATGCATTGGCTGTATGCATTGGCAACAACGGTTTAAACACAGATGATTTTGTCAATGCTAATGGATTAAACGGTAAATGATATGGTTTATATATTGTAGCATTTGTTACTTCAACGAAGTCCGTCTTCGTTTCATTGTAATCACCTTTATAATCAAAAATTAAAATTCCTACAGGTTTTCCCTCTACATTCTTCCCCTGTTCCCTATACATCTGCGTAATCAAGGATTTCGTAAACTGTGTTTTTCCGGTCCCCATTGTTCCTATGATTCCTGTATTTGTATGAAACAACTGAGTCGTGTCATTTGGACTCCAAATTATCGCCGAACCATTCTGGTCATTATTGCCAAATAACACCTGCATACTTTTAGACTCTTCAGCTACTTGACCCTCCTCTTTAGTTTCTGTATGTTGCGCTACTGCAGTTTTATTCTCATCTTCTTTTACAGAAAAAGCGCTACTGTCTTTATCCATACTATCTTGATTTTTTTCTCGTCCTTCAACTACTGTTTCATCAGAGCCTTCCATATGAGACACATGAATTTTTGTCAAATCTCCAGTTAAATTATCAACAGGACAATCAGCCAGAATTAAAAAATCATTATCCTTATGTTCATGAATATTTATATATATTTCCGATACTGTTTTTAAAATAAGATTAAACTCATCATTCTCTGGTACTTCAATGAAGTTTATCGCATCTTCTTTGAAAGATGTTTTTCTTTCAATAACCGCTTTTCTAAACGATAAAACTGCACCTTTTCCTATAAGCTCCTGTATATCCTCTGATAAGACATATTTTTCATTGAGAATTGCCTCTCGGTATTTATCTAAAACTAAATCCCAATCCTGCGAGTCGTCTACGTGGTAAACTTTCATTTTTTTACAACTTGTAACAAGCATTTGCATAAGAAAATTTCTATTAACCTTGTACAAAATTGTATTCTTTAAGCATTCTTCTGGACAGAAAGCATTACGTAACCCATTTGCAGTCGAAGATACTTGCTCAAATGCCTTTTTTATTACAGATGTATCATTATTTCCAGTCTTTACCTCTGTTGGGTACAAATATATCTTAGGCTGTTCACTGCTTTTATTCACGCCAATAAAAAGAAGATCATCACTCGTCGGTCCTTTTTCAAAACCAAGATTTTTTGCAGAAAGTACGCCTTCATCTTTTGACAAACCAGTTCCTCCTGAAACCCTCAGCATTTCCTCCAAAGATATTGGCACCCATACTATATCATCATGTCTCAAAAATGCCAGCATGAATTTAATCGCAGCAACAATACTAATCTTCTCCCTGCTGAAAGTCGAGTCTTTCGCTCCTCTCTTTGAAGAAACAAGGCGTAATAACCAGTCTCCGTTAATTGCATTAAACAGATTAATAATATTATGAACATCATTAAAATTTGCTTCAACACCTTTTAGTTTTAAATACTCCTGGATAACCATTGAGTACTGTTGTGACTTGTGCGTTACCGTAATGGCGTCATATCCACTACTTGATGTATACTGGTCACTGTAATGAATAATTAACAAATCGCTATTAGCCTCTTTTTCACTAAAAAAATCCAAATCAACCTTAGGATCCACAAATACTACCCAATTAGAATTTTTGTAAATATAATCCATTTTATGTTCCGCAGTTTCATCAATCTGCGTAGAAATACTTGTCTCCTCATGATACGGATTTCCCGTTGATTCAACCTGCATTAATGCATTGCACTTAGATGCCAATTCCACAATTGGCGTTTTTTCTGCATATTTAGAACCATATCCCGTCCTGTACTTATGTCCATATTTGCTTGATGGAATTCCAGATAAAAGCCCTTCTAAAGATACTCCTGTCTCAATCTGACTCATTGTTGCCTGCTCTGAGGTAATTTCTGACTCCATTTCATAAAATGTCACATGCGCATATTCATATGATTTTCCACTATCTTTATGAAAATAGCATGAAATATTTTTTGAAATAATTCCCTCCAAATTATTCATGGATTTTCCGCTCTCAACGAAAAGCTTTTGTTCCTCCAAATAATTTTTTAATGTGGCATATTCCTTTATATTTGAAAATACATTGTTTACTACATCATCTGTATAAATATGAAGTTCAAACTTAACTAATTTATCAATATCAGCATTCCGATTAATTGCATGCACCAAAAACTGAGCAAGTCCCAAAAACACCTCACTACAGTCTCCCATATTTATTAAATTGATCCTTACCGTTTTGTTATTGATATCATCAAAAATATATCTAAAATGTGATATAAATTCTGATATTTTCTCTTCAACAAGCCTAGGCACATATCGTCTACCACCACGATATTTTTTATTCTCAACAGGAGCATAATACTTCCACTCCTGAGAATAGAGCTCATCGGAAAGGGTGAAATGGCGTAAACAATATTTCTTCAGCATTTCTTCCCACTTCAATCGTACCAATTTGAAGAGCAGATTCCTGTTCTGGAGATAAAATCTCGCCATCTTGTAATGAAGCGTAACAGTCTTTAAATGCTTCTATATATGCACTAACAAAGCTCTTTAAACCACCACCTAAATAAGCTAACGTAGGAATTGTTTTTTCTTCTTCAAAAGCTGATAATAATTCTGTATAAGCTTTCGCCAACTTTTCTGGCACTTTAAGTTCCTTTTTTTCCAACACGACTTTGTCTGATGTGTAAAAATTTCTTATCTGTCCATATATTGCTTTCTGAGATACAATCTCCTTTTCTATTCTTAATTCTCTAAGTAAATTAGTTTTCGCAAAATATTCCTGAGCATCAGTTTGAATTGCATCATTTTCAAATACAAAACTTTTCTTTGCAGCCAGCTTTTCCTTTAAAATCCTCCTTCCTATAATCTCTTGACTCTTAGGCTCATCTGGGTACAAAACAAAAGGAACAATTACTCCAGAAAAATTAATATCAATCTTTATCCCACTGCCTAAATTCACTAATTCATTTTCAGAACTATAGATGTAAAGCCTTTCACCACATTTGCAACTATAAATCTCATTATCACCTAATTTACATTTTCGAATATCTTCTGCACCTTTATTAAATACTAAGTCAGTACCAACACCAACCAGTTTAATACGGCAATTGGATTTTTTTGGCTTATAAACAATAGAAAAGCTATGTTTTACTGTAGGAAGTATAAACTGCGCAGGCATATCCATAATAGCAATTTTAAAAATATAAGTTATATTATTCGATTTATCTTCAATCTGAATTTTATGAAAACTAATTTCTTCTCTTATAAATTTAAAAATAATGCTTTTGCCCTTCTTCGTATACTCTGCATCATCTGCAACAATTGCATTATTCAATACTGTAATATTACAAGACACCTTCAAATGTATTGAAGCATATTGGTCTGAATTAAATATAAGAATATTTTTAGTTCGTTTTTTTGCAGTTTGAGACCCTTCATTACGAATTATTACCTGATCATTTACTGCAAGTGCATTGATAGGCAAATCTCCATAAACCACAATGTCCTCATTTTCAATATTTAATGGGTTCTCCATTTTAGCTTGCTTTTTTTCCATTGCAGCAACAATACTGGCATATGTAAATGTTTCGCTCCACTTTTCTGAATTTCTTTTATATTCACGTTCAATATCATTAATAATATTGGTATCCAATGTCTTTGACATTTCCGCCTCAAGATTTCCAAATCTAAGTCCTCGGTCAATTCTTTCATATAATATATTATTCTCTTTTATTATTTTATCGATTTTAGCATCGCTTTCATTTTGGTAATCTGTCTTGCCTGCAACTGCAAATAAGCGAAAGCTCTGATAATTACTCTGGTCAATTTTTCCACTACTCATAATAGATAATAAATCACGATATTCATAAATAGATGATTTATCACTAAATACATCTGTATCTCTTCTATTTAATTCAAATTGTAGGACTCTCTTTTCCAAATTGGCAAGCTCTGTACTACTTTCCACCTTCTCTTTAATCTCAACCATCAGCTGCTCTGAGTAAAAAGGCATACCATTTGCAGCCATATCTCTTGAGCCACTTTTAGCACTATCAATAGGATTAGAAGATATCATCAACAATGATTTCTGCATAGAATTAGCCGCATTTCTTAATGTCGCACAAAGAAAATCATTCGTCATTCCATCAATTTGTGCCGCAATAATTACTTCATCATTTTTTACTTTTAGAGTATATGTTTTATATACAGAATTATCCCTGCACACAAGTTCATATATTCCGATTATTTTATTTTCTTCTGCAAGATGTTTCAGAGCAGAAGAAACCTTAGCAACCATATCATCATTATCCAGTTTTAAGCAAAAACTCTCTCCCTTTAATAATGTTCCATCAGATGCTGCTTTCTGAAAGAAACTGTTTACTTTTTTTGCAATAAACTCATAAAATTCGTTTAACATACTGTGCATCCCCACTGTCACTCTTTCTGTCAATCAGATTCAATTTCGTAAAGAACTCCTGTAAATATTCTCTTGAAGTATTGTCTAAACAAATTCCTCTCAATTCATATTCTTTAAACAGTTTATTTAACCGTATTTTCTCCTCATTTCTAAGACAAATTTTAGTTAAAAAAATTATGTCCCGCTCTGTTAGGTTTAAAACTAATCCTGATTTTTTTCGATTCTTAACCCAACGTTCTTTGCAAAACCCAGAAAATTTTTCACTGTAAGCCTGATTCGCTCTTTGTCGTTCTGTATGCAAAAACTGTAACTCAACGCAATCAAATAAATGCCTTATTGCAGTTTCCGTTTTAGAACTCCCTTCCTTATATGAAATATCTGAAAATCCTTTAAAATCTCCAACATATGAACAATACGTAGCCTCTGCTTTTTCAACTTCAGCAGCTATTTCTTCATCAAAATAAGGAGCACTTCCTGCCAGCTGACTTAAGGATATATAATCTACTTTCTCTTCATCCTCTGTCTGATTTAAAATCTTCAATGTTATAGCATGACTAAACATATGATTGATACTATCCTGAAGTCTATTCCATCCTTCTTCACAGCATTTTCTATTTTTACTGACTTTTTCCCAATCAACTGCATAATAAAGTTTTTCTTCACCAGTTCTCTTTCCCGTACAAAACTGATCCAAAATAATACACGTCTGAGATACATAATAAAAATAATATACAGCTAATAAATTTGCCAGATCCTCCTGTGAAGTCATTCCAGA
The DNA here is from genome assembly GCF_040924245.1 of Ruminococcus sp. J1101004sp1_RTP21198st1_B9_RTP21198_201120. NCBI lineage: Bacteria > Bacillati > Bacillota > Clostridia > Eubacteriales > Oscillospiraceae > Ruminococcus > Ruminococcus sp. J1101004sp1_RTP21198st1_B9_RTP21198_201120. The sequence goes on from NZ_JBCOMI010000033.1 coordinate 12,008, forward strand.
CTCTAACATAAAGTAAAAATCATTTTTGAATCTCTCTTGAATATCATTCTTAATAATAAAATATTCTTTTCTATTACCGCCTTCCAGTGCCTTATTAGACTCTATATTTTTTATAACTAGTTCTTCCAAAACATTATATTTATATGTGTTCTTCACATCTTCTATTTTCTTACAATCATCATCATTCATATCCAAAATAGAAAATAAAAAATGAGCTAAACTCTCAACGCTTTTATTATTTGCCAAAGTTTGATACGGATACAATCCTAAATTATATGCTACAAAACCATCTTTAGAAAAAAATAAACTTCGGATCATATCTTTAAAGTAATCAGTATCTTCCTCTTCAATCTCCAATTCTTCTAAAAGCTTAGCGCATAGAGTATTATATTCTATTGGTTCTGTTTTCTTTTTTAACACTTCTCTAAAAAATCCGCTTACTACAGTTTCCAGCTCTGTAACAATTGGTGCCTGTGCCTTTCCCGTTGCTTTATATGGAAACACTTGAAAATTCCCATCTGGTCTATGAGTAATTCTTACGGAATCAATAGACTTATCAGTTATATCCTTCGCATTAAAGTTTTCTTTGAATTTTTCTACACTAAACCTGTATCCCATTATTTCACCACCTTAAACTTATACCCAAACATACGCTTAGCAATTGACGCCTTAGTTCCATTTCCCGATAGAATAGTCAACGTTTTATCCAATGATCCTGTTTGCAAAATTCGATTAATAAAACTTATAAATTCAGCATGATTATTTCTATCATTCGCAGTTTGAATATAACCACGATTTAGCTTATCTAATAATTCATATAATGAATAATCAATATCAAGCTTAATTTTTTCTTCATTTTTCCCTTCAAAAGCAACTGTAATAGATGGAATAAATCTCTGTAATTCTTCTTTTTCTTCCAGATATGGAACATTCTCTGCCTTTGGAACCATTTCAATTTTTTCATATAGTGAAAATCCACCACGTTTTTCCAAGCAACAATTCCCCTCTTCATCACCATTGCACCATTGCATTACAGCTTTTTCAACTAATGCATAAACTCTATTCAATTTCCTAAACATGCCAGAATTATACCAGTATAAATCTTGTAAATAATTTTTATAAGTTTCTTCCGAAGCCATACCTTTATCTAGTGTTTCCATTCTAGCAACAAGGCTGTAAAAATTCGCTTTTATTGTTTTATCTGTATTTATTTTTTCAAGCATATTATCATCACAAATCACACTATAATATGGGCTGTTTTCAAATACTCTTTTAATTTCTTGCGACACATTTGAACTGACATAATAAGACACAGCAGCCTCATCTGCTTCTTCAGACCTTAGTAATAAAGGATCATGCCTTTTAAGCATATTCATTAATGCAGTTATATCTGCCGATTCAAATAATAGTGCTGGTGTGATTTGTTTTACAAATTCTTTTAAGTACGCAGAATTATCTATACATAAATTATGAAAATGATTAACACTAAAACGTGGTGAGACAATTATATCATATATAAAATTCAAAATTTCTCTTGTAGTTAAAATCATCTTATCCTGAATAATTGTTTTTACAAGTAATTCAGCCACAAATCTTTGACGTTTTTTGTCTTTCATATAATCATAGTTCAATTTGACAGGACACTTTTTGGCAAGAGAGCAATTTAAGCATTCTTTCGAATATGTTTTATAGAACAGATTCTCCTCATCTGCAATAAACACTTTTTCCAATAATTTTTCTATGTAGTCAGCGTGAATTCCCTCCGCAGAGAGACTATATAAATTATAATCAGAAAAACTAATATGCTGAAAATTACTTTCACAATCATATTCATTATTATTCACTCGCGAAGTAAGTATATCACTATTCTCAATGTATTTTCTCAAAGTACAAAAATGATCCGCATATTTTGAATCTATAAAGTTACTAAGAACGCCTAAATTAATTGCCAAAATAACATTTTGCCCAAGTGATGCTAAATTCTCGTCTCTATAATCAGATAGAAATTCATTTAGTGTTTCAATCGCTGTTTTTGACGGGGCACTACTTTCAGTCGCATCATTATAAACGAAATAGTCATCTATCAAATGCTCTTCGTCCAAGTTTTTTAAGTAAGATAAAAGATGTGACTTACCATCGCCAGCACTTCCACATAATAATACCAGTGTCTTTTTTCCAGAGGCATTAACCTTACGAAGAAGCCCCTTAAGATCTTCCTCCATCTTTCGAACTACATGCATATAACTTTTGAATTGATCAAATTTCTCCACATTATCAATAGAATCACTTGATGATTTTCTTAATCTATTAAGTTCATTTATAAATTTACAATTTTTCATTACGTCCCCCATTAGCAATTTTTCTAAAAGTCTATAATTCAATTTAACGTGATCATCTTAACTCCTATTTCAACAAATCAAGTAATGTATACTCTCCTTTTGGAATCCTCGCAGTTCTGTGATATTCTTTTATTGCTGACACAAGAATCTGGGAATCCGAAAAATAATTAAACACATAGTCATAAGACTTTACCTCTGGCATTCTAAGATTTTCTTTACAAAAATCACTTGGTTTTTTTCCGGACTTTTTAAATTCTTTGTATTGATTTTCGGCAAAGATAATCAACATTTCAATTTCCGGTGCAGTTATTACATTGATAACATCTATTTTATGTTCATACGCTTTGCCAATTTTAAATTTTTCTCTTCTTGAATCCAATATCCGAATCACTGATATTTTATCCGCAAACCCTTTTCTCAAATACTTCTGTTCAAATTTATTTCCCTCCCTGCAACGAATTACCGCTTCTTCTAACATTTCTTCTCGTGAAAACACAAGCAAATCAGCATCAAGAAGAATATCCATAACGGCATTTTCCGCTGCACCCTCACATATACAAGCTTTATATTTTGCCAACTCCATAGCACACCTCCATTTATTTCAGAGATGCAGCTATACTTTTCTTCAACTGCATATATGCTTCATAAGTAGGTGTCGTTCCTTCCAGGAATCCGCTCTGGTAAGCATCACTTTTTTTAATATCATTCCTTTTTAAAATATTGGAAAGATTTTCGGCTGTAATGCCATTTCGGTTTCTGGTAATAAATATACTATCGTTACGATCATATTCATCTAAAAGCTCTGAATAATGAGTAGAAAAAATCAGCATTCCTCCATTTTTGTTCAGCTTTCCATCCAGGAAGAACCGGATTAAAGTGCTTACGATTTCCTTGTTGAAATGATTCTCAATCTCATCCACAACCAGGCAGCCCCCCTCTTTCAGAACCTCCTGTGCAAGTGTAAAAGTAATCATGCCTTTTATCGTTCCGGACGAAAGATAATTATTCAGTTCTATAGAACTATTTAAAATAATCTCTTCTTTCTCCTTAAATTTCAAATGAATTATTGGTTTCTCATTTTTTTCTTCAAAATATAAATATTCAATTGTCGGATCCAAATAAGAAATAATCTCCGTTGGAATACATTCGGAAAATGGTAATACATTCATATTAGTAAAGAACAGCAAACTGACTACCTTGATATGTTCACCGTTTTTCTTATTGTAAGCGATCATAATGCTCACATCATCAGACAAAAAACTTTCCTGCTCATTTCGAACTATAATTGGTTCTCTCCCATCAAAATCCAGCATAGTTTTACGCGTTGTTACTTCTTCAATATTCTTCGTCCACAACGATTCCGAATCAATCTGATATACTACCCCTTCTACTTTAACGTTCTTAGATGTAATAACTGTCTCTAATCTACAAATTTCTTCATTAACTTCTGAATAAAAATATATATTCAAGACCGCTTTTTCCGTATTTCCTAATATATCTTTTGTATTGATATGATTGATTGGTTCGTTATTTATGATTCCCAATGCAAGAATAAGAACCTTCAATACAGAGGTCTTTCCAGAGGCATTGATTCCTATAAATGCATTAGATGGATTTAAATATATATTGGAAAACAACGAATATAAATTTATTTTATCTTCCTCTGCCACTCTTTGCTGCGCATAAAAAGGCAAATCCAATTTTTCTTTAAACAATGGCAACCCTTGTGCTGTGACTCTTAATAATTTCATTTAGTCCTCCAAATTTAAAAACGTTTTTTGCGTTGATATTTTATATTTATTACTATTATATCCATATCTTCATAATTTATCAACGTATAATTCGTTTTTATTTATACTGTCCAACCAACCTCCCAATCTCCCCTTTCATCATCTCCACCACATCATCCGGTCCAAGAATTTTTATATTTTCTCCCAGTGAAAACACCCACCCCAGGAACTGTTTGCTGACGTGTATATCTACACTCACGGTGAAGTGCTCGTTGTCCGCTGGAATCATCATTACATCTTTGCCAAAACGGTCAATAATTACACCTGCCAGATTATTCTTTACCAGTAATTTTACTGTCCGTTCTTTTCCACCAAACATTCCAAAACTTTTCTTCGCATAATCTGCCATATCCAGCTTTTTAAAATGTTCATTTCCTTCTCTGCTTTCTTTTGATAGTTTGATATGCAGCATCTTGTCCACGCGGAAATGCTTAATCTTTTCTTCTTCTGAGTCATATCCGACCAGATAATAATTTTCATTATTCCAGGATAAGCCCCAGGGACTAATGTGATACCAGGCACCACTGTGGCGAAGTTCCATTTCTTTTTTCTCATTCCACTGATAATACTGGAACTTGATCTTTTTATCCGCTGAAATTGCATTGTGAATCGCATCTACTGTGTAATAGATACTCTCATTCATGGTTTTAATTCTTCCAGATACAAATACCTGGCGTTGCAGTTTCTGGGCATCATATTTACTTACCAGGGTTTCCAGTTTTTTGATCAATGCATTTGATTTTTTCTCTGTGATAAATTTCGAAGACTGGATTGCATCAACCAAAAGTTTTAATTCCGGGAGTTCAAAGGCACGATCTACAACATGATAATGATAGCGGTTTCCATCTGGTTCTCCCTCTACCTCAATACCAAGAACACTCAAATCTCTCAGATCATTATATATACTTTTCCGGTCTGCCGTGATATCATATTTGGCCAGTTCTTTCATGATTTCAGGCATGGTAATATAATGCTCATCATCTGTCTTCTCCTGCATGATCTGAGCAAGCCGGTATAATTTGAATTTCTGGTTACTTCCTTTTGGCATCTGACCCATCTCCTTTTATCAAGTGATAAGTCCAGTATACCATATTGCTATTGTGATTGTCCCTTTCTTTGCAACATCGCCTTTAATCATTCATATAATCATAGTAATCGGATTCGCTGGCAAACAAGATATATTTACCATTTACCAAACCCATGTAACCATCACCTGTATTAAATCCCTTCATCACCAGTTTCTCCATTTCTTTGAATTTCTGATTTAACCTTCTTTAATGGTTACAGTTTACAGCAATAGGTGGGGTATAAAAATCCCAGATAAACTTATTCTTATATACAAAATGGAGACAGCCCTAAGGACTGTCTCCAATAAACTTTAAAATCTTTCGCTTCTATAACACTTCAAACTCACTTCAATGTCCACTTCAAAGTTACTTCAAACAATCTTCATTTTACTTTGAAGCATTTTCATTTAAACCGTTTTAATTCTTCCCCTTCCACTTTCTGAAGCTATCTTGTCAGCTTTATACCTTCAATACTATCTACTATAGCTTTCCGATTTCGCTCATGCAGGTACACCGGATTCAGTTTGCTTTCCCAGTAGCACTATCACCTTTGATAATTGTAATATTACGCTTTATTTCAAACTCATAATGCAATTTATTATTTTTTACAACTACTTTATGTTTACCTTTCATTCATTATCCCCTAAACATACTCTCCAGCAATAGCCAAAAATTCCTGCATATTATGAACGATCTGGTTTGTATTTAACACCTTAGCTTCGAATTTTCCCTCTCCAAAGTCCATAATATGGCGAAGATTTATCGTCAAGTCTTTATTTTCCGCAATTTGCATTATCCATTTTGCACAGTTGTCACCGCACACAGAGGCATTAAACACCCGATCATTTTCATCAAATGCCATGAGCATCAATGTTTTTACTCCACCCGATAAAGCTTTAGGAGATATCGGACCTAACACAGGGCTCTCAATTAAATGTGCCCCTACTACTTTCGATTTATCTACATCAAAAATCATCTCAACAGATAACGGATTTGTAATCCATTCATCCTCATACATATTATCAAAGTATGTGGGATGATGATAAACAGCCTCTTTCATATCACCTAAATAAATGTTTAACATTTAGCACCCCATATAATCAATACAGTCTGTGAAGTCCATAATTCATCATCTTCTTTTATTATATACACAAAGAGACCGGATCACCAGTTCCAGTCTCTTTTATTTTTATTATTCTCTTGTATAAATTAATACAACTTCGCACCCGCCGGAATATGGTTATCCACCATCAGAAGATGAAGTTTCTCTTCTCCCTCTTCCTCATGAATAGCGCTAAGGAGCATTCCGCAGGATTCAATTCCCATCATAGCTCTTGGCGGCAGGTTTGTGATTGCGATTAATGTTTTACCAACCAGTTCTTCCGGCTCGTAGAATGCATGGATTCCAGAAAGGATGGTACGGTCTGTACCGGTTCCGTCATCCAGTGTGAACTGAAGAAGTTTCTTGGATTTCTTAACAGCTTCGCAAGCCTTTACCTTAACAGCTCTGAAATCAGATTTGCTGAAGGTATCGAAATCTACCTGCTCTTCAAACAGCGGCTCAATTGTTACCTTGGAGAAGTCGATCTTCTCGTTTGGTGTAAAGAAGCCATTGTTGTCACCTGCCGGTGCTGCAACTTCTACGTTCTCTGCGGAAGCAGCGCTTCCTGCCTGAGCAGCATTATTTGCTTCGTTCTTAGCAGCGCCCTGGCTCTTCATTGTGGGGAAGAGCAGTACGTCACGGATGGCCTGGCTATCGGTGAGAAGCATAACCAGACGGTCGATTCCGTATCCAATACCACCTGTCGGCGGCATACCAATCTCAAGTGCATTCAGGAAGTCTTCATCTGTATGGTTAGCTTCCTCGTCACCAGCGTCTGCAAGAGCATCCTGTGCTTTGAAACGCTCGCGCTGATCGATCGGGTCGTTCAGCTCGGAGTATGCGTTACACATCTCCCATGTGTTGATGAAAAGCTCGAAACGCTCTACCTTGCTCGGATCAGTAGGTTTCTTCTTGGTCAGAGGAGAAATCTCGATCGGATGATCCATAATGAATGTTGGCTGGATCAGCTCTTTCTCGCAGTATTCCTCGAAGAAGAGATTGATGATATCACCTTTCTTGTGACGCTCCTCATACTCAATATGATGCTCAGCAGCAAGCTTCTTGGCAGCTTCATCATCAGGTACCTGATCGAAGTCGATTCCTGCATATTTCTTGATTGCATCGTTCATAGTCAGACGTTCGAATGGTTTGCTAAGGTCAATCTCGATACCATTATAGGAAATCTTCGCAGATCCGCACACCTTCTCTGCCAGGTAACGGAACATGGATTCCGTAAGTTCCATCATTCCTTCATAATCTGTATATGCCTGGTAAAGCTCCATCAGTGTAAATTCTGGATTGTGACGGGTATCAACACCCTCATTACGGAATACACGGCCAATCTCGTAGACTCTTTCAAGTCCGCCAACGATCAGTCGTTTCAGATAAAGTTCCAGTGAAATACGAAGCTTAACATCTTCATTCAGTGCATTGTAATGTGTCTCAAATGGTCTGGCAGCTGCACCACCAGCATTGGAAACCAGCATTGGAGTCTCTACTTCCATGAAGTCACGGCCAGCAAGGAAGTTTCGGATCTCTTTAATGACCTGAGAGCGCTTGATAAATACGTTCTTGCTCTCCTGGTTCATGATCAGATCTACATATCTCTGACGATAACGCATATCTGTATCTGTCAGTCCGTGGAATTTCTCCGGAAGGATCTGCAGGCTCTTTGATAAAAGAGTCATTTTCTCTGCATGAATAGAAATCTCACCGGTTCTGGTTCTAAATGCAAAACCTTCCAGACCGAAGATATCGCCGATATCAGATTTCTTAAAGTCTGCATAAGAATCTGCTCCGATAGCGTCTCTTGCAACATATACCTGAATGTTTCCCTGTAAGTCCTGGATATTGCAGAAAGAAGCTTTTCCCATGACTCTCTTGAACATCATACGTCCAGCGATTGCCACATGGAGCGGGCTGGCATCCATAATACTTCTTCTCTCTTCGTAGTCGTTCTTCTGAACTTCCTTCGCCTGCTCTTCATCAAGACCTGTTACATCCGGCTCTGTACGATCCTTCAGCAGCTCTGCTTCGTGTGCCTCATAAAGGTTCTTTACTTCCAATGAATGATGGGTCTGATTAAATTTTGTTATCTGAAATGGATCCTTGCCATTCGCCTGAAGCTCTGCCAGTTTATCACGGCGGATTTTCAGAAGCTGATTCAGATCCTGATTCTTCTGTTCTGCCACTTTTGTGCCTCCTTAAATATTACGCTGGATTTCCAGCACTTTGTACTTCATGATACCGGATGGCAGCTCTACTTCTACAATATCACCTGTGTGTGCGCCCATAAGAGCCTTTCCTACAGGAGATTCATTAGAAATCTTGCCTTCCAGGCTGTTTGCCTCTGTGGAGCCAACCAGCTTCAGTTCTATATCTTCGTCAAACTCGAAGTCATGTACTCTTACTTTACATCCTACGCTGATCTTGTCAAGATCGACTTCGTCCTCAACTACAACCTCAGCGTTCTTCAGGATTTTCTCAATTTCTTCAATACGCGCTTCGATATCTCTCTGCTCATCTTTAGCTGCATCGTACTCTGCATTCTCGGACAGGTCTCCCTGCTCTCTTGCCTCTTTGATCTTACCTGCTACTTCTTTTCTTTTTACTACCTTTAAATCATGCAGCTCTTCTTCCAGTTTTTTAAGTCCTGCATAGGTTAGTAAGTTCTTCTTTTCTTCCATTATAGCCTTACTCCCTTTCATTCCGGCGGCTTGTCGCCCCGTATCATACATTTCTTATATGCTGTTTCTCCCGGAAAATTCCATTACTATAAAAGTCCTGAACAAAAAGCTGCAGAAATATACCAACCACAGATAACATTCATTCGCCAAACAGTCCACTTTTATAATTGTTAATGCCTGCAGAAGCAGACATTTCATTACCCAAAAGGGTACAAATTCACTAGGATATTCACAGTTTCACCATTATAGCTAAATCAACAGGCATTGTCAAGACAGAAAAATAGCGAACAAATGTAAAAAAAGATGCCGCAGAACCACCATTTTCCGTGATTCTGCGGCATCTTACTTCTTAATTATGCTATTCTCTCAGAATATGCTTCTGAAAGGGGAAAAGTTATCCTTCGATGGCAATGTGTTTCTTCTCTTCCACTGCTGGTTTCGCTTCTTTCTTCGGAACAAACAGTTTCAGAATGCCATGTTTAAACTCAGCCTTAATATCCTCCTGCTGAACATCCTCGCCTACATAAAAGCTTCTGCTGCAGGCTCCTGCGTAACGCTCCCTGCGGATGTAATGACCGGATTCTTTCTCCTGCTCATCTTTGTCCAGACCTTTCTCAGCGCTGATGGTCAGGTAGCCATTCTCCAGGGAAGCCTTAATCTCATCTTTGGTAAATCCTGGAAGATCGACTACCAGCTGATAACCGTTATCCATTTCCTTAATATCAGTCTTCATAACGTGGCTGGCTCTCTTGCCATAAAGCTTCTTCTCGGTATCTTTCATTGCTTTATCATCATAATAGAATGGAAAATCATTAAAGAAATCATCAAATAAGTTCTCTCCAAAAATACTAGGCATTAACATAAGTCATCTCTCCTTTTTATATATGCTGTTTACCTTGTTTCTTGGAACTCGGGTGGTAGGGAATTCATAAAGCCTTTCGCTTTTGCTTTCTTTTTATCCCCTTCCTTTGTTCTAGTTGTAATATAGCACCTATTATTAGCACTGTCAAGAGGTGAGTGCTAATTATTTTGTGAAGATTTTGTGAACGCTACGGTCTGTGCTAGACGGATATCCACCGGACATCCAGCCCCCATCACATACTGCATAAAAAGGAACAACATATTTTTGCAACTTATCTTGCACTTTCACTGCTATCAACAAATGTATCTTCTGTTTATATATATTATTACCATGAATTTGCATTGCTCAGTCTACAATCCCCAATAACCAGTCTCTGGCATTAATACGTCGAATTCCCTCATATTGTTCTTCTGGTTCTTCATCCATTGTTAAGATAATCTTTGGATAATGATCTCGTATCGCCTGTAATGGCCTTAATTCTCTTAAAAGTGTATTTTCATCTCGTACAGTCAGTGCCACCTGGAAATATACTGTTCCCTTTTTATTCTGTGCCACAAAATCCACTTCATATGAATCGATTTTTCCAACATACACCTCATATCCTCGACGTAACAATTCCAGATAGACTATATTTTCCAGAACATGTCCTGCATCTGCCTGCCTCGAACCTAAAAGCATATACCTCATTCCAATATCAACTATATAATATTTTTCAAGAGTTTTTAAATATTGTTTTCCCTTTATATTATAACGTTTTGCCTGATATATAATATAACTCTCGCTAAAAGCCTCTAGATATTTTTCCACCGTTTTTGTATCAATTTTTCGCCCTTCTGAGGTCATCGTATCTGCAATTTTTTTTGATGACAATGGATTTCCTATATTATCAAACACAAATCTTAAGACACTCTTAAGCATCATAGTATCTGTAATTTTTTTTCTGTTTATAATATCCTTTACAACAATCGTATTATAGATTCCTTCCAGATAATCTCTGATCTCATCTGGCTGATTTTTTAATTCCAGTGTAAACGGAAATGAACTATTCTGCAAATACTCAGCATATTTGATTCCTCTGTCATTCATACTGCCAGTACTCTCCATATATTCCTTAAAAGACAACGGCAACATTTCAATCTGAATATATCTTCCTGAAATCATAGTTGCAATCTCACTGGACAACATATATGCATTGGAACCAGTCACATAAATATCTATGTTTTTTTTAATATAAAGACTGTCCAACACTTTCGGAAAATCTGTTACATTCTGAATTTCATCAAGGAAAATATATGTCATTTTTCCATCAATCAGACGTTCCTTTAAATATTTATATAATTTCCTGTAATCTGTCAGTTCTTCATAATCAAGATCTTCAAAATTAATAGAAATAATCTGTTCTTCCTCAATCCCATGCTCTTTTAAATAATTGCGATAAATTTCCAGAAGCATAGATTTTCCACAACGTCGTACACCTGTAACAATTTTAATCAACTGCTTATCTTTCCAGGCTATCAGTTTTTCTAAATATTCTTTTCTTTCTATAATCATAATAATGCTCCTCTCTTTACTAATTATATTCCAAAAGCAACAAAAAAATCAATAGTTTTAGGATTGTAGTCCCAAAACTATTGATTTTTTATTTTTATTGGAACAAAAATTAACTTACTAGCTGCTTCTGATAATTTACTGATGGCAATAGATCTTGCAGATGGCATTACTTTCCACAGCACTCCACAATGGCCTTTTCCACATCTTCTATCTGGAATGGTTTTGCCAGATGTGCGGTCATGCCGGCTGCGAGACATCTTTTTGCATCTTCCTCAAATGCATTTGCAGTCATTGCAATGATCGGAACTGTTTTTGCATCCGCCCTGTCCATAGCACGTATGGCTTTTGTTGCTGCGATACCATCCATAACAGGCATCATGACATCCATCAATATGGCATCAAAGGTTCCCGGAGAATTACTTTCGAAGTACTCCACCGCCTGTCTGCCGTTTTTTGCAACTGTAACCTTCGCACCGTCATCAGTCAGCAACATTTCTATGATTTCAGCATTAAGCTCATTATCCTCGGCTGCCAACAGATGCAATCCACGAATATTATATTTCTCTGCAATCTCAAAAGGAATGGTAATGACAAACACAGATCCAACTCCCACCTGACTTGTCACTTCAATACTTCCATGCATCTGCTCAATCAATCCCCTGGCAATCGCCATTCCCAGACCAGTTCCCTGATAAACACTACGGGCATCTGTTTTTTCCTGTGAGAACGGATCAAAAATGCGGCTCAGGAACTCTGCACTCATCCCTATACCTGTATCAGAAATTGTCCATCTGTATGTACAGATCCCATCATGTACATCTACAGCCTCCATTACCGTGGTAATCTTTCCTCCCGGCCGGTTATACTTAATGCAGTTTCCATAGATATTCAGAAAAATCTGGCGAAGATGCAGTGAGCTTCCATAGACATAAGGATAGGGAATATCCTCCTTATTTTTCTCATAAATCCACTGAATATCCTCATCTGCTGCCCTGTGTGTGATAATGCTCTCAATCTCATAGACCAGATCTTTAAGACAGATATATTCATGAGTCAAAACAATATGACCTTCCTCTATTTTGCTCATCTGCAGAACATCATTAATAAGGGAAAGTAAATAATCCGCTGCTATCTTCATCTTTTTATGATTTTCCCGTATCAGTGCTTTATCCTCAAAATGGGTCTCATCAATCTTTAACAGACCAATAATACCATTCAAAGGTGTCCTGATATCATGGCTCATACGGCTTAGGAAATTCGTTTTCGCCCTGCTCTCGGCACGCATTTCATTAAATGCAGCCTGAAGGCGTGCCTGTTCCTGCTCATCCCGTTCATGTCTCTGTGTGGTATCCTGCAACAGAATGATTGCATAAATCATAGGGATCTCAGCAAGAATTTCTGTATCAAACACCACCATTCTGGTCATAAGAACTGTTTTCTGTACCCAGCGGATACTTCCATCATCTTCGCGGGCACAATACTCCACAGACATATTTGTTTCTCCGTTCTCAAACCTCTTACGAAGCTTTTCACAATTATCTGTCATACAGTAACCGGCAATTGTTTCCTGGGTGATTTTTTTCTCATATTCCCAGCAGTAATCCTGATAAGAACATGGAAGTGAATAATCCATAAAAAGTTCCCGGCTCTTCTGTTCTTTTCCATTCAGTACAATCCTTCTTTCCAGAACATCTTTTGTCAGATTTACTGTATAGATCACATCTGACAATTCCAGAAGCGCATCCACATAGCTGTCATTTTCCAGGATAGACTGTTTCAGCTGTTCATAATAAAGCTGCAGCTGCTCTTTTGCCCCTGTCTGACCTTCTGAAGTCTTTCGGATGGTTTCAAATGCCAGGAGAAAATGATGCAGCTTTTTGTCCTCATCCCAGTCCACAGGAATCAGTGTCAGGCGGTTATATGCCCCCTGTTTCCCGATATTATACTCATATTCCAGCACATCTTTCTTCGTATGCATTTTCTTTTGAAGTTCCGAAATCTGCAGCCCTTCGCGAATATCTGCCTGACAGGACTTTTCAATCTGTTCCTCTATGATCTGTTCCACTGCACCGGAATATGCACCATCAGAGGCCAGGAAAAAATTTTCACTGGAACGAATCGCCCGATAGGTATCCATCCCGGCATCACAATATAGACAATCTGAGAAATTACTGCCGTGCTGATTAAGCAGCTTTAACAGCTGATATCCCTGATTCTTTTCTGCTGCAGCCTCTTCCCTTTTTACATGATTCTTATTGATATACATGTTTTTGTCTGCGCAGTTAAACAGCTCCCTCATTGTACTTCCGGGAAAATCACAGGCCAGTGCAAAACCTACCGCATAGCTTAGCTGAGTATCCGGATACACTCTGGATTCCTCTGCCATATCTCTGCGCACCTTTTCAAGGCACTGTGTCATCTGTTCCCTGTCCAGTCCATGGGTAACTACAAGAAACTCATCTCCACCTGCTCTTCCCACAAACTGCTCTGCTGGTATGGAAGCCCGCAGGCAGATAGCAAATCTACGGATATAGGCATCACCGGCTTCATGTCCTCTGCTGTCATTAATACGCCGGAGATTATTAAGGTCAAAACTGCAGACACCGGTATCTGCATCCGTTTCTTCCTCACTCAGTAATTCTTCACATTTATTTTTGTTCGGAAGTCCTGTCGCATCATCCAGATATACTTTTCGCTGCAACAGACGGTTCATTGCAGCATACTGTATTGCTTTTATAAACTCATATCCGATCAGCAGCATCAACACAACAATATCTGCTGTGATATATTTTTCAAGCAATGATAAGGATGTGGCTTTTTTCTGCGAATATTTTTCGGCCAGACCTGTTGCTTCATCACAGATTACAAAGAAATCCTCACTTCTGGATATAATATCTGTTTTTTCATATCCTTCAGACCGCCCCAAACAGATTTCTTTATACAGATCAGAAAATCCCTCGTCCAGTTCCTGCATTTTATTCTGAAAATCCGTATCATTCAGATATACCAGATTCAGTTTCGTATTTCCATTGCGCAGACCATCAATGAAAGACCTTACCTCCTGGATCATTGCATCGTCCTGTTCCCCGGCAACCTCCAGCTTGATGATCCTCTGTGTCTCTCCACGGACTAAACCAGTATAATTTACAATACGAGCCGTTCCCTGAATATCAGAAACAATTCCCATCATTATAATAATAAGAATAGCCAGAATAACTGCCAGAACACCAATACTGACCTGAATCATACTGGATTTCTTTTTCTTATTCTTTACTTCGGACATGGTCCTCCCCCTTCTTGTTTTATTCTGTAAAAAATGGCCTGGATGAACCGATATCCCAGATATCCTGATATAGCGCCTGCCAGGACTCCGCCAAGAACATCTGTGGGATAATGCACATACAAATACAATCTTGATATTCCTATCAGACAGGCAAGAACCAGAACCGGTTTCCACAGCTTCTTTTCTCCCATTCTTTCAGCATATGCATTATTTTACCCTACTTTTTCCTGTATGCCTACTCAAATTTGAATGTATTTATTTATAAACAGGATTAGGGTGTCAAAAGGTCACTGACCTTTGATATATATTTCCTTTTGCATCAAATAAGTGAAACCGGCTCAGTTCCGGTTCTTCTTTTGGATCTCGCTCAAACCGAAGAATATACTGTTCCAGTAATTTCTCAACTTCTTTCTGGTTATCCAATTTGCCAAGATACTCCTTCTCTTTGAACAATTGCCAGCCTGCTTTTCCATCAAGACCAGCGTCTTTGAAAAATGTCAGTAACTTATCACTTCCTTTCAGGCAAAGAAAAAGACGCAAGCCACATTTCTATGACTCACGCCTTACTTCGCTCACAATATTCTATTTTCGTTAGTTATCTGCTAGATTGTTTACTGGCAACATTTATACATAAATCAATTCCTTGAGAATAATCTCTTCCGCAATCGCTCTGTGCTGATTAGCAGCTCTTACCCAGGCAATCTGATTTTTCTCTTTATCCGGTAATGGTTCTTTTTCTTCCAACTGTTTCAGGATCACTTCTTCCCGTTCTCTGGCTGCCTGCGTTCATTTTATTAGCACTCTCCATTTCTCATCATTTTTTGACCACAAATTTACGACATTTACGACAAATCTGACACTGCTTTACAATACCAGACAAAATGACTGATGCCCCGGAAAGCCTGTAAAACAGGCACTTCTAGGATACACAAGCCAGGACAAAAATCGACTTTCATTATCAAGAGGTGAGTGCCAATTTCACATTTTCCAATTTTTCTATTTTCCTACAGCATTTCCCTCAGCTGATAATTTGTATACACCTGTTCATAATCATATTCCGAATCATACCTGGTAAGTGTCACCATAGGATCTGCACCTGGAATGATCTGGTAGCTATAGGAAACCTCGTAATCCTCATCTATAAATTTCACAGCACCCTGGTTTTCAGAGCCTTCTGTGATTTCTGTCCTGTAAGCTGTGAAAACACGTCCGCTGTTTATGTCATTTGCCATGGCAGTCATAACTTCGGCCAGATTTCCAAGATCCTCATTTATCGTAAACTGGTTCCAGCGGTCTACCAGAACCGCACCATAGCATTTATCGCCATACTCACTGGTGGCCTCTCTCCAGCAAATATTGATATAGTTATCATCCGTTATTCTGTAGCTTCCAACGTAGTCCCTGGGATCATAATATTCATCTCCTGCCCAATGAGCTGTAAAGGTTCCATTGTCTTCATCCACGGAAACTTCATAACCTTTTTCTAAATTCGCAGCCCCAAGATAGCGGGCAATGATTTCCTCCGGATTGTCTGTTTCCGGATGATAAATATAGGGATTCTCCTTTGGAATCTTAGCCTTTTCACTATCTTCCAGATCGTCCAGATTATCCAGGCTCTGAGCTTCTCCTGTCTGCACCAGTTCACGTCCAAAAATCACCTGGGTATCCTCATCTAAGCTCCCCACAAACTCTCCGTCTACCGTATCAAGATAAATGTCTCCTTCCTCCAGGGAAACAAGTATTTTCCCATCCTCCAGTTTCCATGAGACCTTCAGAATTTCTGCCGAGTCTGGCTCCTCACTATTGTAGGACATTTCCATGTAAGCACTTCCGTCTTCCATCAGCCTCATTTCCAAGTATTGGTTCAAATATTCTGCTACATTGTGGCGTTCGCTGCTTTCGTCAGAATATATTACATAATTGGCATACCAGATGCCCATATAGTCCTCCGGATTTTCGATTTCTGCATGGGCAATAGCAGGAAACAATGCGACGGTTAACATTCCGGTAAATACTGCAGCAATTATTCTTCTTTTCATAAGCACCCTCCCTGAATCATATAATTTTTCTGAAAAATATAATTTCAACTTTGCAGCCAGATACAAAACAGTAACCAGAAATTTTTTCTACAACTGTATCATTCTGCTGTAACTATATTATAAGAAATTTACCCAGGAAAAAGCACTATACTCTGGTTAGTATTTTTCTCATTGTCCATATAAAAAAAATCCAGCTTGCAGGATTCTCCGCCTGCGACGGGTCGCCTCGAGCGACAGCTACCCTTTCCGCCGCAGTGCGTTCCTGCTCAGTAAGGCTTTTGATGTAATAGGCAATTCCAACAGAATTTCCTATTACATTAAAAAGGCGTCCCCTGCAAGCTGAACCACTTACAAGAACGCCCTATACATCGAATATTAAGAAACTGCCATATTAACTTGTCAGATTTTTCAGACACGCGCTACCGCTCTATACCATATTCTATCTCTCTAAAAGCTTCCCAACCAGGCTTGTCACCAGAAACGCCGCAATATCTACAGCCACAATAGTAGACCCTACCGGCGTTCCGCCCAGAATGGAAACAATAATTCCAAAAAATGCACACAACACGGATAAAATCGCCGAACAGATAATTACTGCGCTGAATCGTTTATAGAGCCTCATTGCCGACAGTGCCGGGAAAATGATCAGAGCTGAGATCAACAGGGACCCCACCAGATTCATAGCCAGTACAATGATCACCGCTGTGATCACCGCAATCAGAAGATTGTACATATCCGTCCTGGTTCCAGTAGCTTTTGCAAAATTTTCATCAAAGGTAACCGCAAATATCTTATGATAAAATACTGTAAACAATGCCACAACAATAACAGACACCACCACACACAGCCACACCTCAGCTGTGGTCAGAGTCAGGATTGACGTAGAACCAAACAGGCTGCTGCACACATCTCCGGAAATATTAGAGCCTGTGGAAAAAATATTCATCAGCAGATAGCCAACTGCCAGGGCTCCAACAGAAATCATAGCGATTGCCGCATCTCCTTTGATCTTTGTACTCTGTCCTGTACGAAGAAGCAGCACCGCACAGATCACAGTTACCGGCATGACAAACAGCATATTGTTGCTGAAATTCAGCACCGATGCAATGGCCATAGCTCCGAATGCCACATGGGACAGTCCGTCCCCAATAAAGGAAAATCGCTTCAGCACCAGCGTTACCCCCAGAAGAGAGGAGCAAAGTGCAATAAGCACGCCTACGATCAAAGCATACCACACAAATGGATACTGGAAATAAAATACCAGTTTTTCAAAAATTCCGCTCATGCTTTTCCCTCCTCTCCAGCATCCACAAGCCGCTTTCCAATCTTGCTTTCCAGATATTCCTCTTTTGTTCCGAAGAAAACCTTCTGTCCAATATGCAGCACATGACTTGCATAAGTTGCTACTTCACTGATATCGTGGGAAATCATGATGATGGTTACTCGGTCTTCTTTATTTAATTCGTTGATAATCTGGTACATATCAGCAGTTGCAACCGGATCCAGACCAGAAACAGGCTCATCCAGAAGGAGGATTTTCCTTGTGGCGCAAAGGGCTCTGGTCAGAAGCACTCTCTGCTGCTGCCCGCCGGACAACTGGCGATAACAACGGTCAGCCAGATCCGTAATCCTGGTTTTCTCCATCAATTCGCGGGCTTCTTTTTTCTCTGCTTTATTGTAAAAAGGACGAAGCCCCATTCTTCCCAGGAAACCAGACATCACAATTTCGTCTACCGAAGCAGGGAAGTCTCTCTGAAGCGCAGTCTGCTGTGGCAGATAGCCAATCTCGTTGATTTTTAAATCGTCTCCCAGAATGATGCTGCCGCTCATAGGGCTCTGAAGATGAAGAAGGGTTTTCATCAGTGTGGATTTCCCAGAGCCGTTTTCTCC
Organism: Ruminococcus sp. J1101004sp1_RTP21198st1_B9_RTP21198_201120; assembly: GCF_040924245.1. Taxonomy (NCBI): domain Bacteria; kingdom Bacillati; phylum Bacillota; class Clostridia; order Eubacteriales; family Oscillospiraceae; genus Ruminococcus; species Ruminococcus sp. J1101004sp1_RTP21198st1_B9_RTP21198_201120. The sequence continues at coordinate 30,618 of NZ_JBCOMI010000033.1, forward strand.
TACAATACAAAGGTAATCACCGGAATTTACGCTGAAATTCAGCCCGGACAAAATCGCTTTTCCTTCATATCCCAATGTAAGGTTCTCACAAGTAATCAGACTCATAATGCCTCCTTCAGAATCTGGAGATTATTTTCCATGATGGAAAGGTATGTGGTTCCCTCTTCCACATCCTTTGTAGTTACGGACTGCATGGAATTTAATGTCAAAATCTTCTGATCCTTAGTATTTGTATTTTCAATTACTGCTTTCGCCACTTTCTGATCGGAATTCTCGATAGTGAGAACAGCCGGAAGGTTCAGCTCATCCAGCTTACCAGCCAGAAATGTGATGGTCTCGAAGCTGGCATCTGTTTCTGCGGAACAGCCGGCAAATGCAGCGTAATAGGTAAGATTATAGTCGTCAATTAAATAGCGGAACGGGAAACGATCCGCAAAAAGCAGGGTTTTTGACCGGGATTTCTCCACTGAAGTCTGGTATTCCTGATCCAGAGCTGCCAGTTTTTCTTCATAAGCCTCGGCGTTCTGCTGATAAAGCTGGGAATGCTCCGGATCAGCATCAGCAAGACTACTGGCAATGGTGTCGCAAAACAGAGACGCATTTTTCAAGGACAGCCAGACATGCTCATCGTATTCCAGATCATCATCGTGGGTATGCTCTTCTTCGTGAGTGTGGCCGTCTTCTTCCTGCATTCCCTCTACAAGCTCTTCCTCCTTCACCTGATCTCCCAGCACATCCATCAGGTTGATTGCTTTTCGGTCTGGGTTTCCGGCGCCCTTCAATGCATCGGCTACCCAGGAATCAGACTCACCGCCTACATAAATAAACAGGTCACAGGTGGATACCTTCAAAATATCTTCCATGGTAGGCTGGAAACTATGCATGTCTGTTCCGTTACCCAAAAGCAAGGTAAGATCCACATTCTCAGCCTGGTCACCCAGGATTTCCTTTACCCAGTCGTATTCTGGAAAAATAGTGGCTACAATCTGAAGCTTCTGACTATCTGTGCTGGCATTCTCCTGTTCGCTGCCATTTCCCCCGCTCTGGCTTTCCGTCACACCGGAATTGTCAGTTCCTGCCGCCGCACCTGCACCGCAGCCTGCCAAAAGGCAGGCCGTACCTATTGTGGCAGCTGACATGAGTAGCCTTTTGAATTTATTTTTTAATTTGTGCATGTTCAACCTCATTATTTTCCTCTACACTCCTCACAGATTCCATAAAACACCGTCCTGGTAAAATCCCACTGAAATCCATGGTCTGCCAGCATATGCTCGCCCAGATGTGTCATCTCCTCACATTCCAGATGAATCACCTTTCCACACTTCTCGCATTTGCAATGAAAGCATATATGCTTATGACAATGCTCATCATGTCCCAGATACTCGAAGCATGCACTGCTGGTGCCGTCTACCACATATTTGGCAACCAGTCCCTGCTCCACCATCCGGTCAAGCTGGCGGTACACCGTTGTGGTTCCGATAGAAATCCCCTGACTTTTAAAGTATTTACATATATCGCTGACTGTAACATGTTTTCCTTCCATAGAGCACAGATAATTCTCCAGCTCTGTAATCTGTCTGGTACGATATTGTGCTTTTTCGCTCATTTCCCGCGCCTCCAATTTGAAAATCATTTTCATATTATAGCAGATTCTTTTTCAAAGTCAATATGAAAATCGTTTTCATTTTTATCATTCCGTATTTTTTACAGTGCAATCCAAAATTCTCTTGTTTCTGCAGCACACAAGTGCTATTCTTATTCACAAAACAGACATGTCGTCTATCGGTGACATCACTATATAAGAAAGTTTACGTTTCTAAAGGAGCCTGACATCATGGAAAATATAAGTTATGGAAAAATTGTTCTGATCGGCGCAGGTCATGTGGGATCTGCAATTCTGGACTCTCTTCTGCGAATGAATCTTGCAGATGAGATCGTTGTCATAAACAGAAATGAAAAAAAAGCATTGGGAGTCGTACTGGATGCCAGCCACACCACCGCCTTTGCATACAGTGCCAACGCAAACATCCGGGTGGGTACCTACGAGGACTGTAAAGACGCCCAAATTATCATCAACACCGCAGGTCCCAGCATTCAGCCAGGTAACTCCCGTGACCGCATGGTGCTGCTGCAGACCAATGTACAGGTGATGAAGGAGATCATGACACAGATTACCACTTACACCCGTTCTGCCATTATTATCAATGTTTCAAATCCAATGGATATTCTTACTTATATTGCGCAGAAGGAATTCAACTACCCCCGAAATCTTCTGATCGGTACCGGTACTCTTCTGGACACCGCCCGCTTCAATAAAATGCTTGCCGACCTGTGCGGTGTAGATGCAAAAAATGTCACCGGATTCGTTCTGGGCGAACACGGCGGCACAAGCTTTATTCCATGGAATGCGGTTAATATTGTAGGAATTCCTTTCCATGATTTTCAGAAACAGTTTGGTCTGAAAGAGTCTGTTGACTGTGAAAAGCTGCTTCACGAGGTGAAGGTCAGTGGTCTGGACATTGTAGAACTGAAGGGCTACACAAGCTCCGGCATCGCCCTCAGCGTCTGCCGTCTTGTAGGAGCCATTATGCGAAATGAACGTGCCGTTGTACCGGCTTCCGTTGTTCTGGAAGGGGAATACGGATTAGAAGGAATCGCAATGAGCCTTCCATGCGTTATTTCACGAAATGGCGTGGAACGCACACTGCAGATTCCGCTGGATAAAGAGGGTGAGAAAAATCTTAAGATCTGCTACGATTATCTCCGTAATGTAATCGAGAGTATTTCCTGACACCATAAATAATAAAAGCTTACTACAACTTAGACATTTATTTTTTCAATGTCTAAATCGCAGTAAGCTTTTTTACTTATAAAACATACATAAAGTTAATCCCCATAAAAATGGTAAAAACATTCCTGTTATCTCTTGCACCCACTTGCAATGGCGTGTACCGGACATGCCTGCTTACACCGTCCGCAACGGATACATTCCGGACTGTTGGGGTTTTCCACAGGGTTGACCACCATCTGGCAAGCCTTTGCACATTTTCCACAGTGAACGCATTTTTCCATATCTACACGGTAGCGGTAAATGGAGACCTTATTGAATACGGAATAAAACGCGCCAAGCGGACAAATATAACGGCAAAATGGTCTGTAAATAATAATGGAAAGAACAATTGTCACGATCAGAATTGTATTTTTCCATATGTACAGCCAGCCAATGGCACCGCGCATAGCCTTGTTCAAAAGTACCAGCGGCAGTCCGCCCTCCAAAGTTCCGGCCGGACAGATCAGCTTACAGAAATAGGGTGCTCCCTGGCCCATTATATCTGTGAGAAACAGGGGAAGCAGAATTACAAACACTAGAAAAATCACGTATTTCAGCTTTCGAAGAAGTTTGTCTCCTTTGAAAGTACGAATTTTCTTTGGAAAAGGAATCTTATTCAGCAGATCCTGGATCAGTCCAAACGGACAGAGAAATCCGCACACCAGTCTTCCCAGGATCGCTCCTACAAAAATCAGAAATCCGATTACGTAGTAGGCAAATTTAAAGTTCCAGCTTCCAACCACGGCCTGTAAGGATCCAATTGGACAGGCTCCTGCTGCCCCGGGACATGAATAGCAGTTCAGTCCCGGAACACAGGCATTTTTCAGCTTTCCTGTATATATTTTTCCAGTTACAAATCCGGATATATGGGAATTTGTAAGTGCTGCCCAGAGTGCCTGTATGGTATGTCTGGGCCAGTTTTTTATGTTCATTTTCTTATCATCCAATTCCAATACACTCCATACAGATATTTACAGCTTTTGTAAAAACAACTTCCATTTCACCCCGGTAAATACCAAAGGCCATCATCAGAATCCCCACCGCTGCAAGGGCGATTCCTGTCCATTTGGACTGAGTGATTTTATTTATATAATTTTTCATCCTACATTCCCTAACCACTTTTTATTTTCCGGAATTAATTTTTTCCAGTGCATCCTCTACAGCTGTTTTCCAGTCTTCCAGATTTCTGCTGCCCATGATCGGATCTCCTACAATGTTTCCATCTTTATCTACAAAGAAGGATTCCGGGAAGCTGCTGAGACCGCTGATACGTCCATTCATGTTTCCTGCATCCGGAATCAGAAGAGGATAGGTAACTCCTGTTTTTTCCTTGAGAATCTGCGCTTTTTTCACAGTATCTTCATCTGTAGTTCCGTCCTCTCCTACAGAATCGATAACCATTCCAACTACGCCCACACCCTTTTCCTTCATTTCCTGATAAAGCTTGTCAAGGTCTGGCATTTCATTTACACACGGAGAGCACCAGGTTGTAAAGCAGTTTACAAGAGTCAGGTCATAGTCACTGAATACTTTTTCTGTATAGGCATTTCCATCAATATCCGTTGTCTCAAATGCGCCTACATTTCCTGCATCCGGGTTGGCATTTTCTGCAGGCATATCAAATACAGATTTGCTTGGATCAAAAGCTGTCATTTCTGTGATCGTAGTCTCAATTTTTTCGATCTCGTCTGTCAGGTCAGACTCTGCATCTTTATTAATGCTGAGATAGTACTTATAATTTCCATCCTCACTTGTTCCCAGCTCTTTGTGCTCATTGCAGCCTGTGATGGAATCCAGATCATCGATCACGTCCTTGCTGTAAACACCAAGTGTGCCAACTCTTTCAATGCTCTTAAGCCAGTCCTCATAGCCGGTTCCAAGAAGGTTTACATCTTCGTTTTTCTGATCCTCAGTAAGCTTATTCCAGTGGAAAAAGGCATACTTGAAGCCAGTACTGTCATCATTCCATTCTTCCTCTGTGATCATAAGCATGTCGGAGTTTTCGATCTGTTTCTTCAGTTCTTCCGGAAGGACTGCCTTTAAGCCAAGGAATGGGAAATCGTAGGAATCCTGCACCTTCATATTAATATCTGCTGCTTTTACTGTTTTTTTCACAGGTGTGCCATCTTCAGAGAAAACAGCTGTCTCAGAACCGTCACCGGCTACCACTGCGCCAGCTTCGTCTGCAGAAACGGCTGCTCCGGCCTCATCTGCAGAAACTGCTGCGCCAGCTGCATCCGCAGGTACGCTCATGCCTGCTGCATCTGCCGGAACTGCCATGCCAGCTTCTTCTGCTGATACGCTTTCAGCCTTAATCATAACCGGATTGAAAGATGTTGCTGTCAGAACCCCTGCTGCCAGAATTGCCATAAGTCTTTTTTTATTCATCATTTTTAATTTTCCTTTCAGCGTTTTTTATTTGTCTGAACGTATTTTAACATCTTTCCTATAAAATCTGTGTTAAGATTTTTATTTTTTTCAAAATATGATAATATTTAAATTATAAATACTCTCTTTTTTGCGAGTATCTGATCTGCGCAAAATCATATTACGAAAGGAGCAGTTATGCACATTTTAATTATAGAAGACGAAGAGCAGCTCTGCCGCTCTGTTGCGGAGGGACTTCGCATAGATGGTTATGAAACAGATATCTGTTTCGATGGAGACGAAGGGCTTTACCTGTGTATGACAGAAAATTATGACCTGATCCTGCTGGATCTGAATCTTCCCGGCACGGACGGTCTGGAAATTCTCCGTCAGTTCCGGAAACACAATACGAATACCCCGGTTCTGATCCTGTCCGCCCGGGATCAGATTGAAGATAAGGTAAACGGTCTGGATCTGGGAGCCAATGATTATCTTACCAAGCCCTTTCACTTCCAGGAGCTGGAAGCCAGGATCCGAAGCCTTACCCGGCGGAAGTTCGTTCAGGAGGATGTATGCCTGAAATGGAATCAGCTTACCTTTGATACCAGAACAAGAGAAACCTCTGTAAATGGAGTGCCGCTTTCCCTTACCAGAAAAGAAAGCAGCCTTCTGGAATATTTCCTGCTCCATCAGAACCGTGTCATTTCGCCGGAAGAAATGATTGAACATATTTGGGATGGAAGTGTAAACACCTTCAGCAATTCCATCCGTGTGCACATTTCATCTCTTAGAAAAAAACTAAAGGCTGCAATTGGATTTGACCCTATTCAGAATAAAATTGGCCAGGGCTATATATTGGAGGAATACAGATGACAAAAAAACGTTTCCACACCTCACTTCAACTGAAACTTACTTTATTGCTGTCCTTACTGATGATCATCTCCTGTGTTCTTATGTACTTCTTCATCAGCCATTCTGCCGTATCGGGAATGGACGGATTGCAGAATTATATGATCAAGGTGGACCCACAGGATGGAGATTCACCCATTACCTTTAATGTAGATCCCAAAGCTCTTTTTCCTCAGTTTGAGCAGGAAATCCAGGAAACCAAGGAGGCTTTTCTTCTCCGAAGTGTTATTGCAACCACGATCATTATTCTTCTTTCCAGCGTGTGTACTTATTTTCTTACGAAAAAGGCCCTTACACCGTTGCAGAAGCTAACCAGCGAAGTCAGTCAGATCCAAGCGCAGAACCTTTCCACCCAGCTGGAAGTTCCCAATTCAAAGGATGAAATTGCACAGCTGACCAGCTCTTTCAATGAAATGCTGACCAGGCTGGACAATGCCTTCAGTACACAGAAGCAGTTTTCCGCAAATGCAGCTCATGAGCTGCGGACACCCCTTGCAGTCTTGCAGACCAACCTGGAAGTTTTTGAGAAAAAGCAGGAACCGGAAATGATTGAATACAGACAGCTTTTCACTATGATCAAAGAACAGACAGCAAGGCTTTCCCAGCTGGTGGGAACCCTTCTTGACATGACGAATCTGAAGTCTGTTCCACGAACAGACCATGTTTCACTGGAAGAGCTTGTAGATGAGGTTTTCTGCGACCTGGATCCAGTTGCAGAAAAAGCAGGGATTTCTATTCATTTTGATGACAGCTCCAGTCAGGATTTGTATACTGATGTCCACACGCCTGATGCATCTGCACTTAATAACAATATTCTCAATATCACCGGCAGTTATGTGCTTCTTTATCGTGCAGTCTACAATCTTGTGGAAAATGCCATTAAATACAACCGTCCCAATGGCTCTGTCACAGTTTCGGTGAAGGAGAAAAACGGTCAGGCTATGATCCTGGTAAAAGACACCGGCATCGGCATTTCACCTGAAAATCAGAAAAAAATTTTTGATCCTTTTTTCCGTGTAGACAAATCCCGCAGCCGGGCTATGGGCGGTGCCGGACTGGGACTGGCGCTGGTTGACTCTATTGCCCGGGAACACGGTGGCTCAGTAAAAGTATTAGAAAGTAATGAAAAAGGCAGCATAATTGCACTTATGCTGCCCGTTAGTAGTTTAAAAAATTAAATTTCATAATCCGAAAACGGTGCCGGATCCGTAGATACATCATAAAAATGCCACCATTCACATTCATATGCCTGGAAGCCTACGGACTCCATTACTTGTTTCAAATACTCGCCGTTTCTTCTTCCGGTTTCGGAATGACCGGAATAATTCAGTGAAGCGCGTTCGTCCATAGTGTCAAACGGAGATGGCATTTCGATTTCGTTTCCTTCTTTGTCAGTCAGTGTGACGTCAACACACATTCCGTTCATATGGGTAGGACGAAATTTCTTAATTTTCGTCATATCCGGTGGACGGGCAATGAAATCATCATTTGGCATAATCTCCCAGAACCGCTTCTGTGCACGAATGGGACGATAAGCGTCCCAGATTTTCACCTGGTATCCATCTTTTTCGAAAATTTCTTTCGCTTTTATCAGAATCTGTGCGGTGTGCTCATCCAGCCAGCAGTCCGCTGACTGGTACACCTGCACGCCGGTGAAATTATCCGGCGTGGCATATTTCAGATCGATGATAAAATCGGAAGACAGGTCCGTAAGTTTAATTAAGTTTCCTTTTCTTTCCATTAGACTTACCTTTTCACAACAGTTACCTTTATGTTTTTAAAGTTCACTGGTTATCAAACAATTAATGTTCCTAAAGCTTTTCCTTGAAGTTCCAGAGCGTGTTTGAAAAAGGCTCTAGAACCCAATTCCAGTTGCAATTCCCAGCAAAATCGCCTGTGTCACAAACAAGATCAGAAACAGCGGAGTAAACCACTTATACCATTTCTGCAGGGAAATTCCACCCAGGCCACAGATGATAACGATATCTGCCGTCGGCCAGAAAATATTGGAAAGTCCGTCGCCAAACTGGAATGCAAGAACTGCTGTCTGTCTGCTCACACCAATAATATCTGCCAGCTGTGCCATGATCGGCATAGTTGCAGAAGCCTGACCTGTTGCAGACGGAATGAAGAAATTGATCAGAGTCTGTACTACAAGCATTACCTGTGCAGAAACTGCATGAGGCGCATTTTTCAGCACATTTGACAAGCCATAGATAACAGTATCCATAATCTGCGCATCCTGCATAACAACTGTGATAGCCTTCGCAATACCAGTCAGGATACATCCCCACATTGCAGTCTTGGCGCTGTCAATAAACTCACTGCACCATTTATTCGGAGACCATTTACAGATTGCTGCAGCAATCATGGACATAAGAAGGAATAAGCCACAAAGCTGCGGGAAATCCCATCCCCATTTGATCAGACCCAGCATAAGAACAACCAGCACTACAAGAACATCCAGAAGAACCAGACCATCTTTTAAGGTAAAGCTGTATTCATTTAACTCATCTCTGTCAAAGGCATGAATGTTTTTTTCACCAAATACAACGGATGCACCTGGATTTTTCTTAATTTTCCGCCCGTAAACCATTACATAGATAATGGAAATTGCCATGAAGATCACGAAGCAGATCGCACGGTATCCGGTTCCGGAATAAAGCTCTACCCCTGAAATTGTCTGGGCAATTCCTACAGAATATGGATTCAGTGTCGCGCCCATAAATCCAACAAACTCTCCAACCGCAATAATGGCAAATCCGAACATTGCATCATATCCAAGAGCAACTCCCAGACCTACGATCAATGGATAAAATCCGTAGAATTCACTTGCCATACCAAACACGGAACCGCCCAGTCCGAAGATCATCATGATGATTGGAACAAGCAGAATTTCTTTTCCCTTCAGTTTCTTTAAAATGGTTCCGATTCCTGCATGGAAAGCACCTGTTTTCACCACAACACCGAAAGTTCCGCAGCAGCAGAGGATCATGAAGATTACATCAGCAGCCTCCACGCAGCCTCGATACAGTACACTGAAAAATCCAAGGAATCCGGTTGTGGTAACTTCGGATTTATCAATTGTGTGATAAGTTCCATCAATAGCTACGTTTCGAATTCTTCCATTGATGTTCATTTCCTGATAATCGTAGGTTCCGGATGGAATGATCCATGAAAGAATCGCCACCAGAAGTACAACGGATGCTACGATGATCAGGGTGTCTGGCATTGCCAGTTTTCTTTTTCTCTTTCCCGTCATAAATGACTCCCCCTTTAGATAGATGGATTATAAAAACTATTCGCTTTGCCTGAAGAGTTTTACACTTTTTTCTTATGTATACCCCATACATGTATCCACTCCGCAAACAGCAATTATAAATTCATAATACACTGCATATACTATGGAGTCAATCAAAATTAACGTGTTAAAGCGTTATTTTTCAGACTAAGTTGACATATTGTTTCAAATTTATAGACAAATTTAACTAACATTCCAGTCAACACTGTAACGAGATTCGTATTTCAAATAATCAAAATGCCCCGCCGGGGAAATGATGAAGCTTCCCTTTGACGAGGCATTTAAAACCTTATATTGAACTTCTGGTTCACGTGTCTTTCTCTTCCTTTAAGACTACCGGATTATGTTTGAAACAGGCTCTATGTTATTATTTTAATGTAATCGTGTTATCCTTCAGATTATACCCGATCACATCATCCCAGTTTCTCCGAAGGGCAATTTCTGCGGTGAGATTGGTATCATCATAAACAATAGACCACTGGGTATTACTGGTAACTTCCTCCTCTGACGGCTCCTGTGATGCGACCTTCAAAGCCTCCCATGCAACATCACTGGTGTAAACTTCCTCATAGTCAAAAATAGCTTCCATTTTGTCATACCGCTCTTTTCCGTGACCGTAAATGCCATTCTTCTGATTCGGAAGGACTTTATCCTTATAGAGTCCAAAGAAATTCGTGATGGAACGAATTGGTGTGGCAACCATTTCTCTGGTTTCGCTTTCACAGTCATACTCCACTACTCTGCCATCACCGGAAGCATCTGTGATATAAAAGTGATAATCTCTGCCGCTTGTAGCAAACATGTCATACTGGTTCAGAAGCTCTACGGCTTCTTCTGTAGTTGCCGCGCGGTCCAGAATCAAACGGATCACAAGCGTAGTTCCGATCACCGGCCTGCCTGTATTCTGGTGAACCGGTTCGCTGTCCAAAGTAAGGACTGCAATAGATACCCCTTTTTCATTCATGCCGTCCAGGCAGATAAATGGTGCTGTTAATGTGGCAAGCTTTTTCTTCATACTCGCATCCGGAATATTTGCAGAGATATTATCCAATGCTGCGAAAGCCACGGATTTGTAACCACCCTTCGGTTCACAGTAAACCAGCATTGCGGAAGTATCCCGTTTGAAATCATAGTTTCTGCCCATCAGCACATTTCCGTCTGCTTCCTGCAGGGTAAAAGCACTGCAACCAAAATCCGGTGCTTTAATATGTACTGGCAAGATAGGAAGTGCCTCTTTCACAATGGCATCAACAAAGCTCTGGTTATCTGTTATGCCGTATTCGATCAGCCGATCCAGATCATAATCATATTTCACATCCATGCGATACAGATTATACTCGTCATAATCTGTCACTTTCTGTATACTGCTTATGGTTTGAAAACGCCCCTCATACACTGAAATAAAACCACCAGCAGCCACTATCAGAAGCAAAAGAATCACCAGTAAAACCGTACGGATTATCTTATGTTTCTTCGATTGTGTCTTCATCTGCATACCCCCTCCGCAATATTTTTGATATAATCATTATACTGGATTAAATAATAGGTATGCAAGGCAATTATTGGATATGACTTGTTTTTCTGTTGAATTAACCTGTTTTATTCATAACCTAACACCTAACCATGGCGCGTTTAAAAACTGAAATCAAACGCGTTCTATGAATTTGGCTCACTACCTTATAAACAACAAAGAGCCGGATTTCTCCGACTCTTTGTTTAACTATTTCTGATTTATTTAATTTCATATTTTCAAAAATATTTTCCTGTTTCATTCCAAAACTTCATAAACTATTGTCTCATATGGTTTCAGGCAAATTTCACCGTTTACAGTTACATTATCATATAAGGACCGCATCTGTTTTTTCAGCACGATTTTCTGTTCTAAATCCATATAGTTCAGAACAAAGAAGTATTTCTTATTTCCTTTCACACGCTGAATGACTTCCACCTCCTGTGGAGTCTGGAGCATCTCCTGGAACGGTTCCAGAATTCCTGTGTATTCTAACAGCACCTTCATGTTTTCTCTGGAAAAAGTACTGCCAAAATGAATTGCATATCCCTTTCCTGTATTCTTTCTGATTATGGCTGGTTTTTCTGCGTAATAGCTGTTATCGTAGAAAGCCAGAGTTTCTCCGCCCTCTACTGGCTCCATAATGTCGTTAAATAATGGCATGTCAATCATCTGACCATTCCAGCTGGCAGTAACAGGCGGCTCTGCCGGGCTTGTGAACGTAAAATCTCTCACATCCGAACCAGTAATTTCCTGCAAAAGTCCGGGCTGCGGAAGCATAACACATTTGCCGTTTTCCTGCTTGTATCCGGAACGACAGCCTATGATCAGAATTCCGCCATTTGATACATATTCTTTCAATATAGCGGCTCTTTTTCCCGTCATAATAACAGGGTGTGCATAGATGAGTACCGGATATTTCTGTAATTCCCTTATATCTGTATTCTCGCTCAGATATAGCGTATTATATGGAGTATGATAAATTTCAGAAGCAATAAAGATTTCTTCTGAGCTCTGTGCTTCCATCCTTTTATGCCATGCATCCACATTGGTATCCCACATATTGTCGTAGTCTTTTAATACTCCAAATGCAGCAGTATAATCTGCTCCACAAACCTCATCCAGGCATTTCAATTTCTTATAAAAATCTTTTACCTCTGCCAGTTTACGGTTGTCCCGATTATCATAGTCTAAGATTCCATGCCAGTACATCTCCGTACTGAATGTACAGGTTCTCCACCTGAAAAAAGAAATATAATCTGCACCATGTGCCACACTCTGCATTGCCCAAAGTGTAAGCTGACCTGGTCTTGGTGCAGGACCTTCCATTCTCGTAGTCCATCCATTTGCCCCGGACTGCTGCTCCATAATACCAAAATGGGGACATATGGAACGTACTTCCGTCAGATTTTTGCTCCAGTGACGGTCATTCAGATCTTTCGCAGTCTTCGGCTCTCTATTCAACCCAAAGGCAAAGCTTGGGTAGGAATCATATGTATAAACATCCAGGCATTCCTCTGCCATCTTGTGATTATCCAGATTCCAGAACATACCATTTGTGGTGATATAGTCTCCGTCTTTCTTATATTTCGAGATTATTTCTGCCTGCATTTTACAGAAAGAAATTGCACTTTCTGAAATAAAGCGGTAATAATCCAGCCTGAGATGTGGATTGTAACCATTATTTAACACTGGTCGCGGAACATAAATCTGCTCCCAGTCTGTATAGGTCTGATTCCAGAAAACAGTTCCCCAGGCTTCGTTGAGGTTATCCAGAGTTTTATACTTTTCTTTCACAAAATTACGAAAGGCAACAGAATCTGCCTCTGAATAAAATTCATCTACCTCACAATTCAGTTCATTGTCAATCTGCCATCCCACAATCGCCGGATGTTTGCCGTAATGCTGCGCCAGCTTTTCTACGATCCTTGCAGATAATTCTCTATATTTTGGTGAATTGTAATTGTAATGTCTTCTGGCTCCATGACGATATGGAACTCCATCCTGACGGCAATTTAAAACTTCCGGGTATTTTTCCGTAAGCCACGCTCAACATCATAAACTTAAGAAAAAAATGGAAAGGAATCTGTTCGCAGGTTCCTTTCATTGTGTTAAAATATAGGCAGG
>NZ_JBCOMI010000034.1:0-43123 GCF_040924245.1 Ruminococcus sp. J1101004sp1_RTP21198st1_B9_RTP21198_201120
AACAAAATTAAAAGAATAAAAAATTGAAAAAATCCCGATTTTCTGCGGGTTCTGCTTGCAGGAGACCGGGATATATGACCTAATTATTTTAGGTGGATTACCGCCTAAAAGGAGGAGCCTAATGTATCTGGATTTTTTAGTAAAAATACCATTCGTACGGGGGAAGATTACACGTAGAAAAAAGAAAGATGTTGTATATATTGAGTATGAATATGACCGGATCTATGATCCGGTAAGGCAGTATACTTTTCCAAAAAGAGTAACGATAGGAAAGCTGTCTGAAACAGACCCGGAACTGATGCAGCCAAATCAAAATTTCCTAAAATATTTTCCTGATGCAGAGCTTCCAGAGACAAAAAACAGGACATCCAGAAGCAGCTGCCTGCGCGTGGGAGCATATTTTGTATTGCGTAAAATTATAGAAGAATACAACCTGGCCGAGCTCCTTGGCGGGTATTTTGAACAGCGTGACCTGGGGCTTTTTCTGGATCTGGCAGTATACTCAATCATTGCAGAAAACAATGCGGCACAGTACTATCCAGACTATATATATAACCATCCTCTTTTTACAAATGGGATGAAACAATACAGCGATTCTACTGTCTCAGATTTCCTGAATTCCGTAACAGATGACCAGAGTATTGGGGTCTTAAACTCATGGAATGAGACCAGAAACCATCTTGAAAAAATATATATTTCCTACGATTCCACGAACAAAAACTGCCAGGCTGGAGACATTGAAATGGTGGAATTCGGACATCCAAAAGTAGATGTAGGACAGCCTGTATTTAACTATGCGGTTGCATATGATACACATAACCAGGAACCATTATTTTATGAGAAATATCCCGGAAGTCTGAACGATATCTCACAGCTTCAGTTCATGTTGGACAAAGCTTTTGGATATGGTTATAAGAAGATTGGCTTTATTTTGGACAGGGGTTATTTCAGCTGTGAAAACATACAATATATGGATAAATGCGGGTACAGCTTCGTGATCATGGTGAAGGGAATGGCTTCGCTGGTGAATGAACTGGTTTTGCAGCATAAGGGAACTTTTGAAAGTAAGCGCGTGAATAACATCTATGAGTATGGAGTATATGGGAAGACCGTGAAGCACAGGCTTTATGCGGGTGATAAAAAAGAACGGTATTTTCACCTGTACCACAGCATTTCCAAAGAAAGTGCAGAGCGTGCTGGGATTGAAAACAGGCTCAACCAGATGACATTGTACCTTAAGAAATATCAGAATAAAGTAAAAGAATTCGGGCCAGGGTTTGAAAAGTATTTTAATCTTCATTATGATGAAAAAACACAGGCATTTGTACTGCCGGAAGAGCGCTGCAGTGTAGTGGAAAGGGAACTGGATCTGGCAGGATATTTCTGTATAATCACATCGGAAAAGATGAGTGCAAAGGAAGCAATCGAGCTGTATAAGAGCCGTGATACATCAGAGAAACTATTCCGTGGGGATAAATCCTATCTTGGAAATAAGAGCATCTGGGTATATTCAGAAGAGTCGGCAAGGGCTAAGATATTTGTTGAGTTTGTGGCGATGATACTGCGCTGTAGGATGTATACGAAGCTGAAAGAAGAGATGAAAAACCTGGAAAAGAAACCGAATTATATGACAGTTCCAGTAGCCTTAAAGGAACTTGAAAAGATAGAAATGGTACGTCAACTGGATAATGTATACAGACTGGATCATGCAGTAACAGCTAATCAGAAAACGATATTAAATGCGTTTGGTCTGGATGCGAATCACATAAAATACTATGCATCCGAGCTGAGTAAAGAATTAAAAAAGGCGGAGTAGAGAGGAGAAAAAGATGGCAAGAACAAGAAAAACGAGCAGGGAAGCCCTGGATGAAAAGATTGAAAAAGCGGAAGCGGATGTGATCGCAGCGAAGAAAAGATATGACCATGCAACCGCAGTTTTGAAAGAGCTTTTGGACAAACGGGATGCGATAAGAAAGGATGAAATCCTGTCAGCAATTGTAAAGAGTGGACGATCTTATGAGGAGATAATGAACTTCCTGAATGTGGAAGAAACTGAGAGAGAAACAAAGGAATAAACAAGGAATGCACCACAGCTGCGGCTGTGGTGCGAGTTTTAGGAGGAAAATTACTGGAAGTTCACAAGGCAGTCCTTTGGGGCTGCCCCATCTTTGTGTTAAAATAATTTTTGAAACATGGACATTTTTAGTTGTATAAGGTACAATAAAACTAATTATTTGAGCTACAAATACAGTAAAAACAATAATTATTCAGATAATATAACAAAATAAGAAAACGACATTTATAAACAGAAAACTCTGCTGTCCTTACTAAAACATACATAGTCTTTTCGGGCATCCTTAAAAGAGGAAAGGTTGTATACAGTTTTCCGGGTCTCTGTTGCAAGGCGGTCGATACGGCCTCTGCGGGTGTTTTGGACAATCTTTTTAGAAGTCCCGGAAATGGATTTAAAGGAATCAAGATATTTATCAGCATTAAAAATCACGTTGTCATAAGTATGAAGGTCTACTGGATATGCTTCTTCCAGTTGGCGAAACAGATTGTGAAAAAGTGTGTTGAAATCAGTTGTGGTTTTCAGACAACCGATGACCTTTTTGACATCGTATTTCTCCAGCATAACAAGCAGATAAATATAAGCCGCTACAGGTTTTCTTTTTCCAAAGCGTTCTATTACGGAAGTGATCAGTTTAGAGCATAAGTCTGGTGTATAGGAAAGCTTTGAGGCAATTGTATTTTCAAGGTCAAAGCTATTTTCGATGTTAATTTTGTTATATTTTATGGACTCAATCTTGTGAAAGGTATCTTCTTCTATTGGGGCGTTGGTCATGTCAGGCTCAACGTGCCGGGAAGTTATTTTGCAATGTCTTGCCAGGCCGAGAATAATATTATTCTGGATATATTTTCTGAGTGTGCAAACAAAAAGTTCAGGTTCTTTATCCTGAAAGGTATCTATACGGATCCTTCCAGTGTTGTCAATAATATGGATTTTATCTGCGTTAGGATCCTTCACTTTGTAAGCCTTGGTAATAGGCTTATAAAGACCAATGAGCGTTTCGGATATTACTTCAAATAAGGTGTCATACTCTTTTAAATCGTTGTAATATTGGGAAGAGCAGGAAAGGGCCACTGAGTTGATCAGGTTATGGGTGGAATGCTCATGAACAATATTATTGATCACAGCTGCCAGGGCTTCAGAGAAATCCTGATAAAGAACAGTATAGGCTGGGTCTTTCTGCAAGTGGCTTATGTGCAATTCGGAATCCTTAAGCTGGTGAAGGATCTGTTCAAGGGTGATCTGGGCTGGACTTTTTATATAAGCTGAATTTGATTTCATTTTGAATACCTCCGCTTCTTTTGATAATTGAATTTTCTTATAGAAGCGGTAGTGGAATCAGTAACAAAAAAGTTGAAAATGGTAGTGCTTTGGTGGTTCTTTGGTAGAAATATGGTTCTGTAAGGTTATAAGAGGGAAAAGGGAGATACAGCAGATGAGATATTTGGATATTGAGGGAAAAATCTATTATGATGTGGAAAATGGGAAAATAGTTTTTTCTGAAGAGCCAGATAAAAGTTTTGCTCTTAAAGATATGATGTCAAAGCGGGCGAGAACTGTTTTTTTAATGTTACTGGAGAAAGAAGGAAAATGGTGTACAGTAACAGAACTGGAAAACGCACTTGGCATTGCCTCCTATGGTGAAAAATCCCCTGTTGTCGCTGCCATTTCGGAAATCAGAAAGTGTTTAAATGCCCACGAGATACCATGTAATAAGGGGGATGAGAAAGATCCTGCTAAGATCATAATCCGGAATGAAAGTAAGACTTTAATTAGTGGAAATAGTGGTGCCTACATTTTAATCTTACCGAAAAGCTCAAAAATTCCAAAGAACGAAAAGATGATAATGGATTTATATTGGGATCGTTATGAGGAGCTTTCGGCACAGAAAGATAGTGCAAATAGATTTGGTGAAATTCAGGCAAAACTTGGAGATGTATATCAAATTCCTTTGCTGCAGGAACTTGGCCAGAACTGCAAGTGGAACATAAATAACGCGGCCCCCCGTAACAAAAATATTTTGATCGAGGCACCGAACGGATATGGCAAAACCACATTTCTGAGAAGTATTTTGCTGGCTGCTACTTACCAATATCGGGAAAATCTGTCAGAAAAAGAGAAAGAAAAGTATGAAGCAATTAAACGATTTCATGGGATTGAGGATGATTCCTTTTTCCTTTATTTAGAATGCAAAAATATAGATATAGAAAGTTTGGATGGATCAGGTAATTCCAAAACAAACAATATTAAACCAGACTGCGTAAAATGGATTTATGATACCTTGTCAGGGTTCAATGGGATTCTTATTGATCAGTGGATTAAGGAGGAGGATTTCAGAAACTTAATCGAGAGTTACAATTTAAAAAAAAAACTGATTCTGCTTGTGGACGGTCTGGATGAACTTAGGATGGACTACAGAACTGTCCTAATAAAAAAACTGTACGAGTTTCAGTCTGATCTGACGTATGGCAGCGGCTCAAGAATCATAATGACCGTAAGACCGCTGTTCTGGCAGATTAATTTTCCTGGGTACAGAAAGTATACAATATCGAACAAAAATATCATTGAAGATAAAAAAGTCCTTTTAAACTATCTGAAAAGTTATGACGGTAATTATCGGAATTTTAATGTAGAGGAACTGTATGAATATATAATCAGCAACCCCTATATGCGGGAGCTGGTTTGTACACCGGGAATCATTGTGTGGGTGATCAAAGAACATCAGGTAAATGAGGGAATCTGGTTATTAGTAGAAAGAATAATTGAACAGATGATGCTTCGCTATGATCCCAGACAGTTTTCTGGGAATGAAAATCAGATTCGTTACTGCGATGCCATGGACTTTGTTAGTAATATTGAGCAATACAAAAGAGTTTATGAAGAGATTGCATATAAGTATTTATGCTCAACAAAAGATGACCAGGGGTTATCATTTTATAATACGGACGTGCTTCGTTTAGTGCAGGATTGTATCGAGCAAATTAGAAGTGAAAATGACAGAAAGTTTAATAGGGTGTTTCCTGACGAGAATGAAGAAGCTAAATCTTTAGGAGAACTTTTTTTTACAAATGTTGCATTGATGGAATGCCAGATAGATCGGTTAAAGTTTACTTCATCTGTGTATGCGTATCACCTTGCGGCAAGACTGGTGTTGCGATACCTTTCAAGAAAAGATTACAAAACTGGTGTGATTCGAATGTTAGATGAAATTCCCGCTCAGCACAGATATACGGTAATAGTACTGGCTTCTTCTTTGGCGCTGCATACAGGGGGTGTTGATAACAGAGGTATTAGAATATATAACACAAATGGGCTGGATAAAGATGAAATCCGATATGTCTGGGCAGAAGTCTGCTGTGAATATATGAAGGCCAGATGGTCTGATATTGAATGCAGCACGGATGAAAAATTGCTGATTCAGGATGCAATTGCAAAAATTTTCCTCAAATATTATGGAGAAAACGTATATACCAACCGTAATATGATTGAGGACACTCAAAAATATATTAACTGGCTGGAATGTGCAGTTTCTCAGAAGCTTGAGGGCAGATCAGCCGCAGTATTGGAGGTTCAGAAAAGGGGACATGGTAAGTAATGAAGAGGTATTGGAAATCTATTTACGCAAAGTAATCGAATTTTGCGGATCATATGACGCCTTTTCCATCCCGGCTGCGATGATGTCGGGAGGAACGGAAATTAGATTGCAGGATGTATATACGTATTTGCCAGTAGTGGAGATGGAGAGAGAGGAAAGAAGCAAAGACGTACTAGATGAAATACACAAAGATATACTCGATTCAGAGTCTATAACAGAACGATTGACCAAATTAATACAGACAGAAGTTACAGAATTAAACTGGGAATGGTATTTGTCTGCTCCAGGAGGGGGAAAAACAACTCTGCTTAAAATGATTGGTCTGTCCCATGCATACCGATATTATGTTGAATTATTTGGAGAAAATAATAGGAAATTTGAAAACAGGGATGCTATAGAAGAAATCTGTGGTTTGCTTAAAGTTGATAAAAATGAAGGAGCCTGCCCTTTTTTTATCAGTGTGAGAGAACTGGATGAACAAGATTATCCTGATGTAGCAAGCAGTTCTGGCTTTAAGAAAGTTATAGCAGACATAATAAACAATATGATAAAAGAGGAAGAACTGGATTTTGATCTGGAAGATTTTTTGAAATCTGTAAAAAGAAAAATATATATAGCAGATAGTGTGGAGGAATTTTCCAGCTATGATTTTCGAAAAAACTTTTTAACCGGGCTGGATGTTTTTTCTTCTGGAAGTAAATGTTATTTATCCTCGCGCTATCGGGAATATATGGAAAATGCGAACGGAATAATAAAAAGGGAGGGAAGCAGAGTCAGGCTGTCAGGACGGAAATATGTTATCAGAGAATTGGGAAATCATACGGTAAGAGCGTTTGCAAAAAAATGGTATACCGCTTTAAATAATATAAGTGGACGAAAAAAACTTGATGTTGATAGGGATTTTCTTATTCCAGTATACAAGAATGTAAATGTAGAAAATTTGATATCCAATCCTTTGGAGTTAGCGAGCCTGTTAATGATCAGCAGTTATGATAGTTATCTGCCATCTAATTATGCCCAAATTTATGGGCGCTCAATAGAGCTTTGGTTGAGCTGGGGAAATATTTCACGCTATAATTATGAGGACGTGATGAGACAGCTGTCCCAGGTAGCCTATCAAATGGCTGCTTCTGAAAATGATAAGATTATAGTCAGTTTGGAGAATCTAAAGAAATATATTCTTCAGTCCAGAAAGGAGTTGAAACGGTATTTTCAACAGGAATGGCCGGAAGACGAAAAAAGTATTGATGAATTTATTTCTTATATTTGCCATAGTCATTTGATGAGCAGAAGCACAGACGGATTTGACTTTGTTCACAGACAGTACCAGGCCTATCTTGTGGCTTATTGCATATCCACGAATAATTTTTCAAGGGAAATGCGAAGAAGAAATAAATTTGATTATATAGAAGAGCATATTCGGGAGAAAGATGACTTTTGGAATCAGATATATATGATTATCGCTATAATTGATATAGAATTAAGGGATGATATAATAACGACTCTGTTTGAATTATCTGAAGAAGAAAAGGATTCAACCAGTGGGATTTATTATGTTGCGCGTCTTATTGAGATTGCTATTATTCCAGGAGTCAACTTTGATGAAAATGAACGGAAACAACTGATTGAACTGCTTATCCAGGATGAAAACAAGTGGAGGTTATTTAGCTCAAAAGAGAAAGATTTATGCGAATTATTAAATTTAAATGATCAGCATGGCAATGAGGCGTTTATTAAGGTTGCTATTCGAAGAACTGAGGAACTGTCGGGGGAAAGAGAAAAGGAGTTTAAAGATAAGATAGCGACTTTAGCGTTTTATTGTATCTGGCATTGTAAGGTTGGGGAACCGTATATAAAGGAAGCGCTTCCCGTGTTTTTTGATGATTTTATAAATGTAAGTATGATCAGAATGATATTGGATTCAAAGAAGTTGACAGAACAACAAATTTATGTAAAAAAGACTGTGTGCACTATTAGTCAAGATGCCATAGAAACAAGCGGAAGTGTTGATTGTTCTATGCTTGCGGCAGCAATACTTGGATACCAGGATGCTCCATATAGCTGTGCAGATAAGATGATAAGTCGGAAAAAATCTGGATCGGATATTATTGCAATATGTATTTTGGAAATAGGATCATGGCTGCTTCGTTATAAAATTGCTTCTGATCTACGCTATGATATAGAAGAAGCTAAATGGGCTAAGTATCAAAAGTTTATTTTGAATGGTATTTTAGACAATATATCTTATGAAGCCAGAATAAAGTATTTGGATGTGTTTGGGAATCTTTCTGCACTTGGTGTAATAAAGAAGCATGAGGTTTCCTGGTTTCGAAAAGATGTATTCGAGACAGTGCTCCGGACAGCACTTGCAGAATATGGAAGGACTGGGGAAATATTGGAACCATCCAATGGGGAAATTAATAGCTGTTTCCGGCACCTTGCCTTATATCCTGGCTGTTTTTCGAAGTATTGCAAGAATATTATAGAGGAAATGAATCTTGATCCGACAGGATTAATAGAAAAAATAAAAGCTGTTCAAGATCATCCAGTTAAGTTAATTAACAAAAAAGTGGCGGCCCAATTATTGTTCATAATGTCAGACCTGAAATAGAATACCAATAGTGCTACCTGAGGTATCAGAGATATTTGTCTCTGGTACCTCTTTTTTATACGCCTATATACTAAACGACAGCCAAATAACCACCAAAATAAAACCAAATCCCCCCTTTTTATAACTGCCCCACCTACCACCTATATGCCATACTTACATCATCCAAAAGAGAAAGGCGGGAAAGCAGATGAAATTATTGTGGAGATTTTAAGCCAGGAAACATCATATAGGTATCCTTCATTTTCCGGGGAGAAATAGGAAAAGACCTTATCCGGAATTTGGATAATAAATGAGTAAATATAAGGAGGCAAAACTATGGGAGCAAACTATTATATCGAGAATGATGGAACGATCCACAGCAAACCTGTATCAAATGAAGGAGCCATAACAGAGAGTCCGGCTGTTTCCAGGGCATACGGTGATCCATCCTATAACCCGGCAGAACATCAGATAAGTAAGCTGCGAGTGGGAGCTTTCTGGACGATTTCTATAATTTTTTCCGTGCTGCTCGGTATTGGAAGTTATCTGCTGATCGGGGAACTGCTGTTTGGAACGGCAGAAGAGGCAAGCAGCTTCTGGGCTTCGGTCTGGGCATGGGTGGGACCTTATGCACTTATTGTAAGCTCAGTTTCAGGATGCGCATTATACGGGGCATGTTGTGCGGAAGAGCGGGATTACGATCTGGGCACCTATTTCTTCTCTGTATTAAGCGCATTGGCAGGAGTCATGCTTGTGAGTATGGCTGTAGCAGGTCTGCAAGCTTTGGCAGGAGTTTTTATTTGGATAGCGAAGATCTTATGGGAGTTCCTCAAAATCTTTTTTGGCATACTCTTTATTGCGGCATTGCTGTGACAATAACTGCTTTATTGTTCGTCGGAGGATGATATGGGAAAAGGCTATGTGGAGTCATTAGGGGATGTTGTTCGATTTTCCCAGTTTATGGAAGTGGCAGCAGAAGAAATGGAAAAAATGATCCAGCTGGGCCGAAATCAGCAGGATGCGGTTAAGGGAGAATACAGCCGCCAGGAAACTTATCTGACAGATGCCAGAAATCGTGCGGAAGAGAGGTGCCAGAGTAAGAGCGCGAAAAGAAAAGAGGCAGCAAACTGGGCAGTTGTTCATGTGAAAGCACTGCTGGATCGCATTGAAGATCCCCATTTTCACAGGATGGAGCAGAAATATAGCAAAGTGTGCAATGAAAATTCTGTTTATAGTTCTATAGATACTCCGGAAATGTTGCTGGAGAAATTGAATAATGGGGTAAAAGAATTTGAAAAAAAAGTAAGAGAGCTTGATGATGCATTTGTTCCACCGGCAGCAAGTAATGTTGTGGGGGCAGCTGTAAGGCCATTCCGCAAGAAGCTTTATATGGAGATTATTCAGTTGAGGGATGCTGTATTTGCATATAGTGAGATGCTTATGACGTGCCAGGATGTTGAGAAGGAAAGAGCGGAATACGGATTGGCATTATCAGGCAGAATGGAAGTGGAAGCAAGGCGGCGGGATGAAAAGCTAAGGCAGATTCCTGTGGAGATAAATGATATGCTTATGCGTCTGATGAGTGTATTTTCAGAAGGAATTGCGAGACTTCAGCAGGAAAGAGGTATTTTTGGTCAGAAAGAAATAGAGCTTGGGACAGGATATTTTGTCCAGGAACATGCGGAAGCATTCCGGAACAGTATATTGAGGGAGGTGAGCTGTGTGACAATTGAGAAATCCCAGATCTCTTTTCCGGTAAAAATGGATGAGATGAAGGAAAATTTTTTCCTTACACATGAGGGAACAGAAAATATAGGGGCTGTCTTTTGCTCTATGGCTGTTGAAATCCTGTATGCCTGTGAGAATGCGGAAGTATATTTCGCAGACACCATAGGATTGGGAAGTACGTACCGCCAGCTGCAGTCCCTAAAAGAATTTTCTTCTGTGCATATATGGAATTCAGAGCCGCAGGTAGAAGCAGGACTTGGTGAAATTGAGAAATGGATCACAGATACTTATGAGAAATGTCTGGGAGACAAATTTGCAACCATCGATGACTTTAACCGTACAGCTGCATTAAAGAGAAAGAAAAAATTCATTTTTATCAATGAGGTTGGGGCAAATGTGCCGCAAAAGTGTTTTTCGCAGATGCTGCGGATCATAAATAATGGAAACAATGCTGGCGTGTATGTGATTTGCGCGCAGGTATTATGTGATTATGGAAATGACCGTGTGCTGACTGGATTCCTGTCTGACCTGAATCAGAACATGATTCCCTTAAATGTGACAAATCATTTGGCGAAAATTGGAACCCATACATATATTGCCTTAAAGGATCAGATTTCAGCGAAAAAACTGGCTTCAATTTCAGGCAGACTTCAGACTTATGCAGAAGAATCAAAAGTGCTGCCAATTGGATCGGCACTTCCTGATGAGAACAGCTGGCAGAAAAAGAGCTCGGAAAAGGAAATTGTAATTCCTTTCGGAATTGATGAGAATGGCCGGCAGGCAATATTCACATTGTCATCAGAAAGACCGTATGGACTGATAATCGGAGATGTGCGGGTTGGAAAAAGCAGCCTTCTGCATACGATCATTTTTCAGACACTGGCCAAGTACTCTCCAGATGAAGTTCGGATTGGAATTGGTGATTTTAAGGATGGAGCCGATTTTAATGTTTATGCGAAAGGCAATCTGAAGTCTATTGATGCGGTAGTGAATGATGAGGACCCGGATGCAATGCTATCTTTTCTGGGCTATTATGTGGCAGAAATGCAGAAAAGACAGAGGTGGTTCGAAGAGCTGGAAGACGCCACTGGTAGGATCATACAGAAATATGAAAATTATCGTGAGACTAATAGAAGCTATGGGAATTTAATGCCAGCCATGCCTCGTATTATCATTTTGATCGATGAGTTTCAGTCGTTATTTGATGGTTCCTCTTGCGCTGCATATATGACGGAGCTTGTGCGAAAAGGAGCTACCTATGGGATTCATGTTGTGCTTTCCAGTCAGAGAGCCGTAAGTGACAATCCGAGAAATGGATTTTCTTCCAGCCTTAAGGATTATTTTACCTCAAGATTTGTATTTAAAACCCCACAGAATGCAGCAAGAAGCATGCTGGCAGAAAGATGCGCAGACACTGGAAGAGAGAACTCTGGAATTCAGAGGTCCGCTTTGCTGAAGAAGGGACAGACTGTATACAATTCCTATATGGGCCAAAGTGAGGCAGATAATTCGGTTGTGCAGTGCTATTATGCTTCCCCTGAGGTAATTGTTGCTTTTATTGAAATTATTAGTGCAATGAATGGAACTGGCAGCAGTGTCCTGTTAAAACGTCATGCAAAGTCTGTTTCCTGCCCCAGAAAACGGGATGGTGTATTGAGGATTGGAGCATCCATCACGCTTCACAGAGACTGGGACTATGACGTTGACACGATCCATGATGATACAGAAGTTTCTTTGAGAGCAGAAATGCTGAAAAATATGATCCTTTCCGGCGCGGACGACAGAGTGCTTCGGTCTATGCTGACATCTCTGTTTATCTGGGTGGATCGGTGGAAAAGAAATGGCGCCAGACTGCATATTTTCGGTTATGACAAAGACGTTTACCAGGTGTATGGAGACAAGCCAGAGGTATTTTGCCATAAAACCATCCAGGAGCAGTTAGAAGAGCTTGCACGTCAGATAGAGGATATGTCTGGAGAATTCTGTGTCAATGTATTTATGGAACCGGATAAATACTCAGAGTTTGCACAGTCCGTTGGATCAATCCGGAGCAATCCTAATGTAGATCTGCTTAAGAAAGTACTGGATCGTACAGAACGTCACGAGGGTGTAACAATTGCATATTGCAGATCTTATAAATCCATGAGAAGCAGTATGGCATATTTTCCAGGATATGCACCCATCCGGATCACGGCTGTGGGCGATATGGAGAATCTCAGGTGTGCCATGTCAGACAGCACTCACCTTACTGGCGGCGAGTTCAATGTGCCAGGCAGGGACGCAGTAAAAGCATATTACTACAACAAAGACACAGAGAAAATGGGAAAGGTGATCTTATACAGACCTGAAATTATCTTATAGACAGGGTTGGAAAATTTTTATGGAAATTAGAAATAACAGTGGAGATTATATGAGCTGCAGCATCCATAAGTATAGAAAGCATTGGAAACGGTGTGAAATATAAATAAAATGAAAAGGAGACAAGAACATGAAAGCAAAATATGTACCTTTTACAACAGTAAGCGGAGATCCGGAAATTCAGAAAATGAGAGAGATATTGACATCAGGTAAGCCTATAAGCATGGATCCGGAGGGGACTATATTTGAACGAATAGGAAATGGGAAAACGGATCCGCTGACAAGAAGACCAGTAGTTCCATGGGCTCCGTTGGCAGTTCCTGCAAATGAAATTTGTTAAAAAGGAGGAAAAAATGGAACAGTGGTATGAAAGATATCCTCAGTTATTGGATGCTGAAAGAGCGGCAATGTACGATTTTCAGGGTGATAAAGCGGTGCTGGGTACTTTGGCAGATGGAAGAGCCTGCTGGTGTGTCAGATGTCAGCCTATAATTGCAGGGAGAGAGAAGCGGGACTGCAGAGTATATGAGATTTATCTTGTGTATGATGCCAATCACCCGCAGGCAGTTTGTGGAACTAGTGTAAAGGCATATTTACTAAACCCTACATTGGAAGATCTTCAGGAAATTGTAAATCGGTCACCGAATGTATCGCCGAAGGTGATTCCGCATTTGCTTAAGGATGAAAGAGGTGCGCTGTATCTTTGTTCAACTGATAGTGCCTATGTATCAGTGGATGGATCTTCTGCTAGGGGTATTACATCGGCAGCAACTTCCCTTCGATATGCGCTTCGCTGGATCAACGCCTTTGAGCTGGGGCTTCTTGATCCTGTAATATGGGGGAATTTTCAAAAAGAAGGGGTAATATAGAAATCAGAGGAGGCTGCAGCTTTGGAACAAAAGAATGATTTGATGAGATGGAAGGATAAAATAGCAGAGATCATAAAGTATATATCTGAGAGAAAAATCAGTGTTTTTAAAAGAAGTAAAAAAAGAAACAGATTTGGCTATTCTTCAGATTTCTGTAAGAGATGCAGAAAAATTGTGATCAGCGATAGAGCATACACTTCGATTCTTGCAGAGGCGCTTTCCAGAGATCCTCTTGAAACGGGAGGGATTCTGCTTGGCATTTATAAAGTGGATACCTGGTATGTGGTTGAAGCAACAGATCCTGGAATGCAGACAATCCACAGCGCGGTTCATCATGAAATGGATGTGGACTATCAAAATCATTTGTATCCGGTGCTGGCCAGAATATATAAACATGATTTAATGCTTCTGGGACTTTGGCACAGGCATCCTAAGAATTTGCAGGTATTTTCCCAGGATGATAACAGGGCAAATGATGCCTATGCAAAGGCAATCGGGAATGGAACCCTTTCCTTTTTACTAAATTTTGTTCCAGAAGCCAGGCTTACCTGTTATTACCTGGATAGGGAGGGAACTGGAGAGTATTTTACTCCGAAGGTAGAGATTGGGGATGCGTATTTTTGCGGTACGGATTATCTGGAACTTGCTGATGGCGAAACCTTAAAGATGAGGAAAGCACAGATGCAGGCGGATGTCCAGAATGTCTGCTGATTGCCGGACGGATAGATTGGGAGGTGTGGGAAATGATCAAAAGAACCGAAATAGAAAAGAGGATGGGAGAAAGTGTGCAGGGGGAAAAGAATTCTGGTTTCAGTCAGATTCTTGAGGAACTGCTTAGAGAGGTTGTGCCCGTAGAATATGGACCTGTTAGGAAATGCGAAGTGCTGGAATACGCACTTGATAAAGCAAGGACCGAATTAATGGAAGGCGGATTTGAATCTGCTGAAGTGGAAGGAACTGTAGAGTTTGACAGTGATCTTGCGAATTCCTTTTTTGGCGGTCCTGTTGAAAAGCATTTTCATTTGAGCCTGAGTTCCCAGGTGATCGAAGATTCTGACTATGAAGGCGGGATCCTTGGAATTGCATGCCAGGAAACAACCAGGTATTTTGCTTTCCTAAAAGCTGAGAATGAGAAACCGACAGATGCTCAGGCCATGTATACTTCACACGGATTGCTTGTAAGCAATGAGCATTTTCGAAGGCTTTTGAATCCGGAGGTGGAGATTGAAGGGTATGATTACTTTGGAACTTATATGAATCATGACTGGATTTTTTATAGAACAGATAAAAAGCGGTCTCATGTTGCAGTGACTGTGTTTGATATGGTTACAAGGCTTTTTTCAAGGAACACAGGACTTCTTGAATCTTCAGTAATGAGTGATAAGACTGCGCTGATCGTAGGCTGTGGTTCTGTTGGTGCCTTGATCGCCCTTGAACTTGCCAGGGCAGGAGTGGGACATTTTATCCTGATCGATGGAGATACCCTGGAAATCCATAATATCTGCAGACATCAGCTGGGCTTCCGGGACCTTGGAAGATATAAGGTTGACGCTGTAGCAGATGCGATTCACAATATTAATCCTTATGCAGAAGTACATACCTTCCGGGGATATCTCCAGGAGATTCCCCCGGAGATACTTGATGGATTTCAGGATGGGATTGTGGTTGGATGTGGTGACAACAGGGAGTCATCTGCGGAGGCCAATGAGCTGGCAGAGGTACTGAAGGTTCCATTTGTGGCTACTGGATGCTGGCAACGGGCACATGCTGGCGAGATTTTTTACTGGGCTCCGGATATGGACATGCCGCTTTACAGGGATGCTTTTGGCGGGCTGATTTCAGATGAAAGACCTGCATCCCATCAGCATTACTTTGCAGTTGATGAGGACGGGAAAAAGTTGAATTTTGAACCGGGAACTGCGACGGACATTGAGTTTGTAACACTTGTTGCTGTAAAAGTTATTTATGATCTTCTGAACCGTGATACGGATCAGTATACAACGAGAGTGTTAGGCTACCTGACCAATTATACTTTGGTATGCAATACCAACGAACCCGTGATCGGTGGAAAAAATGCGGAGATATTTCCCCATCCTCTGTTTATCAGCAATACAATTACTGCAGGCGGTTATAAGAAGAGGGCAGGGTGATGTACGATTGCAGTGAGGTGCGGAATCAGCTGGCACGATGGAACCAGACTTCCAGTGAATGGGATGATAAGAAATCCAAAGAGGTTGAAAGGGACTACATTGAACCGCTGGAAAGCGGAATTAACCGTATGGCTGAAATGTTATATGAAGTAACTGATTTTTTTGTGACAATAGAGAGTAAGCTGGCAGAGCTGGAGGAGGCACGGGAATGGCAGGAGCAAGAGTTTTAGTACATGATGTGGATTCATTGGAGCTGTTCATGGAAACCCTGCAGGCAAAGAGAGATGAACTGGAAGCATTATACGATATTCTTGGAAGCGAAACTGCGAATCAGGGAGAAAACTGGCAGGATCCACAATACGAACACCTGAAAGGCTTGATCCAGGCTTATTGCAGTTCCTGCAATTCCCTGCTTCTGGATCTGGATGAATCTATTGATTATATTGGTTGTCTTATTGCAAAGCTGAGGGATATTTAGAGAGTTTTTGAAAAGTAGGGCTGGATAAAGTGGTGGCTGCTGCATATTGGCGGTACAGATGGGAGGTGAGGTTATGAGTGATGTGAATGCGACAATAAAAGCAGTGGATGAGGCAATGGATATTATGGATGAAGTTTCAAAAGAAATTCATGACCTCAAAGCCCATGTATGTTTTGATATTAACGAAATGATAGCTGCAGTTGAAAGAGAAAAGTGGAGATCAGAAGAACGGGAAGAAAACAGAAACCAGTCAGAAACACTTGGTGAATTGTGCTATGAGTGCAAAAAATGGGGTGAGGAACTGACGGAAGAGTGGACTGGATTATGCATGAGCTTGGCAGATCTGGCTGACGATGCGAAACATGTTCTGGGAGAGTACATGAGAAAGCTGAATAAAATCAGCAGAACTACAGAGCCTGCACAGGGCTGTATTGGAAGGCCTGGATCGGAATATTATGTGGTCGTGGTTGATTCCCGAAAGTATCCCCAGACCGCAGAACATATAAAGAGAGCGCAAAAAATGGGCTTTTCAGAATATGTGACCCTGGACAGAAATGGAACTGACGAAAGAAGAAAAAAATCCCTTAAGAATGTGGAAAGAAATAGCTGGTTTGACCGCGACGAGTGGCCAATGGCTGTATTCCGTGAAGGCGGTGCCGGTGCAAATGTGGTGCACTTAGAAGACAAAGACAACCGCGGTGCCGGTTCATCAATCGGCTGGCAGATGAGAAAAATACCGGACGGGGCGAGGGTGAGGATTCGGGTGATATAGGTGAGGGAATTTGAATAAATAAAGTTGTGGGTATTGAAAGCAGGAACATTTCCCAAAAATATAAAGGTAACTGTCCAGTATGGAAAAATCTCATTGCCTATTTAGCGACAATATGCTTATAATGAGTCTATGGCAAAAGACCTTAAAGCTGTCCAATACAACTGAAGTTTTACGGGCAGGATTCTTATTCAAAATGTGAACTGCGGAGGAAATCATGATGAAGAAAAAAATTATTAAGCTGTTCGCAATACTGGCGGCTGTTTTTCTGGGATCCCTGGAGGTGGGATGGCGCTTTTTTAACATGGTGGTCCGCTGCAAAAGAGGAGAGCAGAAAAAGGAAAGAAAGAAATGGTTTGAACTGTCTCATATCAGGGAAAATCATCCACAGAACGGTTATGCCAGAGAATATAATGAGAGTAAGGCATGGTGCTTTGAACAGAAAATGCAGGACTGTTATATCAAAAGTATTGACGGATTAAAACTACATGCATTATATCTTCCTGTTGAAGCTGCGAAACGGATCGTCATATTAAGTCATGGATATCGTGGCAGCCGGTTTGGCACGTTGTCGTTTATGGCGAAATATCTGCATGAGCATCAGTGTGATGTCCTGTTTATAGAGCATCGCTGCTGCGGTGACAGCGAGGGAAAATATATTACTTTTGGAGCAAAGGAACAATGGGATGTGCAGCAATGGGCAGTATATATGGCTGAACGAAACAAAGAGAAGCTTCCGATTTACCTGTACGGACAGTCCATGGGTGCAGCTTCTGTGCTGATGGCATCAGGACATACACTTCCACCGGAGGTGAAAGGCCTGATTGCGGACTGCGGTTTTCAGTCTATGGAAAGGCAGATGCGTGATATGGCAGCTAACTGGTTTCACCTGCATCATATTCCGTTGCTTCTGATGGAACTGGACTGGTTCTGTTCTCTTGTGGCTGGATTTCATATGAAAGATGCAGACACTACAGAAGCCATGAAAAAAAATAAAAGACCGGTTCTCTTTTTCCATGGAGAGAAGGACACCTATGTATATCCCAATAACTCTTTTCAGAACTATATGCTCTGCAGGGCAGAGAAGGAACTGGTGATCATACCGGGAGCTCGGCATCTGTGCAGTGCCTATGCAGATCCGGAACTGTATCAGCATAAGATGATGGAATTTTTTGAAAAATACGATTAAACGGAAAAAATCCTGACCGGGATTTATCAGACATAGTATATAGCAGGAAATACACCTTTGAACTGCTAGTACATCGAAAATTAAGTTTCTGCCATATTGACGTAGAATGATTTCTTCATATGCAAGGCGGAGGAAGGAGGCGTAGCGGTGGCTACGGCGACTGACGACAACGCAGCAGATGAAAAATCAGATAAGTCAATATGGCAGTTACTTAATATTCGATGTACTATGTTAAATGTATGATAAGTCCCGGTCAATTTTTTATAAAGTGTTCATTAAGTCTTCAGGGTACTGGTATTTCCTGAGAAGGTATGATATTTTTTCACCTGAAGCATACATACAATGTTTTCTGTTCCGGATAAAGAGGAAAACCGGGACAATGGAGGTTATCTATTATATGAGAAATTATTATCCTTTGACAGCAGCTCAGAAAATGCATCACAACTGGATCCTGGATTATGGTACACAGCAGGTATCTGGCGTAAGCGTTGTGGCTTCTGTACAGGCAGAACTGGATTTTGGATTATTAAAAAAATGTATTCAGATGGAAACAGAGCGTTCCGGTTGTACCAGAGTCCGTTTTACAAAGCCGGATAAAGAGGGAAATGTAAAACAGTATATCGAAAAACAGGACCCGCGTGATATTGAGCTGAAGGATCTGTCAGGAATGGAAAGTCTGGCAAAGGCAGATGAGCTGATGCAGCAGTGGGCATATGAAACATTTGACGGAAATAATATTCCGATGTGTGAATTTACCATGCTGAAGCTTCCAGAAGGATACAATGGTTTCTTTTTACATATGGATCACAGACTGATCGATTCCTGTGGACTTGTAGTTATGATCGAAGATCTGTTCCAATTATATACGCATTACAGATATGGAACAGCCTGCCCTCAGGAACTGGTAGATTTTGAAACGGTTCTGAAAAAAGACCTGGCAAAGGCGGGCAATGAAAAGCGTTTTGCAAAAGATAAAAAATTCTGGGATGACCAGCTGGATGCACTGGGTGAGCCGTTATATTCTGATATTCAGGGCCCATCTGTATTGGAGGAAGCAAGAAAGCGTCATGGAAATCCGAAGCTTCGTGCTTCTGACATTGAGATGAACGAGCTGTTTGTTGCAGTAAAGGATTATCATCTGGAACCGTATGCAACACAGAACCTGATGGATTTCTGTATGAATCATCAGCTTTCTATGACAAATCTGCTTCTGCTTGGTATCCGTACTTATCTGTCAAAAGTAAATAATGGACAGGAGGATATTACAATCCAGAATTTTATATCCAGACGTTCTACCCATGACGAATGGACTTCCGGAGGAAGCCGAACCATTATGTTTCCATGCAGAACAGTGATCTCACCAGAGACAGATTTTCTTTCGGCAGCTTATGAAATTCAGAATATGCAGAATCGAATTTATATGCACAGCAATTATGATCCGGCATTTATTGTGGATGAGATGAGAAAAAGATATCATACACCGGAGCATACCAGTTATGAAAGCTGCTATCTGACCTATCAGCCAATGCCGGTGAAGGTGGAGAATGAAATGCTTGGAACTATTCGCCAGCATGCCAAATGGTTTGCAAACGGTGCTGCAACCAAGAAAATGTATCTGACCGTATCTCACACCGAGGATGGGGGAATGAACTTCTCCTATCATTATCAGACTGCTCATCTGGAGGAGCATGACATAGAACTGTTGTATTATTATATGATGCGTATTCTTTTTAAAGGGATTGCAGAGCCGGATATGAGCATTGGAGAGATTATGGAGCAGGTATAAAGCGTAACAGGTTCCAAAAAGCTTGAAGGAGTAAGAACGGTTAAAGAGAACTTGTCGGCATTGTTTTTATAGAAATCAAGTAACTATTCAGAAGGTAGTATCCCGCGAGGCGTTTTGGCATGTTTTTTGCCAAAATCCCGAGCCATACAAGGCAAAATGCCATCACCGAAGGTGATTTGGAATGCATTTTGACTCGTAACTGTGAGGGTACTGAACAGTTACGAAATCAAAAATCAGGAGGAAATGGAATGAGTCAGGAAATGGAATTTAAAAATATTGTAGCACAGTACAGTAAAGTGAAACCGGAAGAGATGACAGGTGAGATGAGATTCCGTGAGGATCTGGGATTTACGTCCCTGGATTTTATGTCTTTCCTGGGTGAGCTTGAGGATACCTTTGATATAGAACTGGATGAAAACGAAGTGACAAAAATTACAACTCTTGAGGAGGCACTTAAGCTTCTTGAGGAGCTTCAGTAGGACTTAATGTTACTGTTCCCGGAGTGAACAGTAAGACTTAACAGAGTGTCAGTTCACAGAGCGGTGAAGGAGGAAAAATATGCTGATCAGGAATATATTAGAAGAAAGTGTACAGAAATTTGGCGAAGTCAAAGCAGTAAAATGGCTTAATCGAAAAGAAGTTCTGGAGAAAAGCTACAGCGAAATGATGAAAAATGTGATTTCTACCAGAAAAGGACTTCTTGCAGAAGGGTTTGAGGGAAAACATATTGTATTAATCGGAACCAGTTCTGTAGAATGGATCGAAAGCTATCTGGGGATTATTACAGGATGCGCGACAGCGGTGCCGCTGGATGCTGCACTCCCGTGTGAAGAACTGATCGACCTGATAAATCGCTCCGATTCCGAAGCACTCTTCTTAAGTCCGAAACACAGACCATATCTGGAAGCATTTCTTGCAAACTGTCCCAAGCTTCAGAAAGTATGGATGCTCCAGGAAGAGGTGGAGGATCTGCCTTCAGGAGTGTACAGTATCAATGAGCTGAGAGATATGGGAAAGAGTGCAGCAGAAGATGCTTCCTGTCCGGATGCAGAAGCTATTGCGACTATTATCTTTACTTCCGGAACCACAGGCAAGAGCAAAGGGGTTATGCTGACACAGAATAATCTGGCATCCAACGTTGAGGCAGTTAAGATTTCAGCAGAGCCTGGAACTGCCATGCTCAGTGTACTTCCAATCCATCATGCATTCTGCCTTGTCATGGACTGGCTGAA
This sequence comes from Ruminococcus sp. J1101004sp1_RTP21198st1_B9_RTP21198_201120, assembly GCF_040924245.1. Classification (NCBI taxonomy): domain Bacteria; kingdom Bacillati; phylum Bacillota; class Clostridia; order Eubacteriales; family Oscillospiraceae; genus Ruminococcus; species Ruminococcus sp. J1101004sp1_RTP21198st1_B9_RTP21198_201120. The sequence continues at coordinate 20,816 of NZ_JBCOMI010000034.1, forward strand.
AGGATTTTCTCAGGGGGCAACTATCTGTATCAATGACTCCCTGCTTCATATGGTCAGAAATATGAGCATTTTTAAACCAGATATCATGCTCATGGTTCCGATGATGATTGAAACAATTTATAAGAGACTGGCGGCTGCTGATCCGGAAATCCCGAAGGCTGTTCTCGCAGAAAAAGTATTCGGTGGAAAACTGCAGACGATTTTTACCGGCGGGGCACATCTGGATCCGTACTATATTGACCGTTTTGCAGAATATGGCGTCCAGATACTGGAAGGATATGGCATGTCGGAATGTTCTCCTGTTATCAGTAATAATACACCGGAAAATCATAAGCCGGGTTCTATCGGAAGACCACTTGAGAATGTGGAGATAAAGTTTGAAAATGGGGAGATTCTGGTAAAGGGCACAAGTGTTATGAAAGGGTACTATCAGATGCCGGAGGAGACAGCGGAAACACTGAAGGATGGCTGGCTGCATACAGGCGACAAGGGCTATATGGATGAAGATGGATACCTCTTTATTAATGGTCGTGTGAAAAATCTGATCATTCTCTCCAATGGGGAAAATGTATCACCGGAAGAACTTGAGAACAAGCTTGCGCTGAACCCGCTTGTTGCGGAAGTGATTGTGACAGGTGAAGAGAATGGTCTGACAGCACGCATCTATCCGGAACAGGCAGTTGTGGAGGCAAAGGCACTGGATACTGAGATGATTCGTTTACAGCTTCAGGCATTTCTGGATGAATACAATAAAAATCAGCCGACCTACCGTCGTATTACAGGTCTGGTGATCCGGAAAAATCCGTTTATACGCAGTACAACAAAGAAAATCAGGAGACAGGATGTCCTGATTGATGAGCCACAGGCATAAGAAAAACCCGTCTGAGTGAATTGCTTAGACGGGTTTTTCTTATGCCTGTTTGAAAGAGCATTCCCGCAATCTGCACGCCCCACTTTGCGGGAATGCTTTTACAAACACGTCAGGATAAAAGTGGCAGCATGCCAGTCAGGAAAACCTGAGTCAGAATCTCTGCAATGACTTCTGGTGCAAGATCAAAATGATCCCGGGTCCATTTGTGAAGAACACCGATCGTGCTGCCGATCGCACAGGTGATCACATAAGATATTTCCTCTTTTGTGTGTCTGCCAGGTCTGGCACTGGAGGTAGTAGCGGTGACATAGTGATGAAGCATAGTCAGCATTTTTTCAAAGAGATCATTCCCATGGGGGGTGCTCAGAAGACTGGAAAGGAAAGGATTTTCCATTGTATAGCGGCAAAGTGTCAGAAAATAGGACTGACAGATATCGCGGTCATTTTCAGGATGAAATTTTTCCATTATAGAAAAAACATCCTGGATCGTCTTTTCCTCAACAGCGGATACAAGAGAAGGAATGTCTTGATAATGATTATAAAAAGTGCTTCTCGCGATACCAGCTGTCTTAGTGACATCGGATACTGTGATCTGATCAGGAGTTTTTTTCTTTAGAAGTTTAAAAAAAGCACCCAGGATGGCTTCATCCGCCACAGAATATCTTTCGTCAGGAACTGGATTTTGCATAGTCGCTTCCCTCCCAATATTTTATCAATAAATATAAGAATATGAGTGGCAAAAGACCTTTTGACTCTCATATCATGTATATATGGAAATCTGGAAAATGTTTATTTCTCTATTTCATAGGCAGGAATCAATATACATGCGCAGAAGTTTTCCAATGGCTGGAAACATTTGATAATAAGTTCACGATGAATCCTGGCACTGTAAGTCTTGAGACGACAGCTTCCGCCATTCACGGCAACATCTGTATATGCGACAAGAAGCTTCTTATCTCCGTTGGGAAATACCTGATAAAAAGACTGGTCAAGTATTTCCTGCACATCCATGCCTTCCAGAAGAAGCATTTCTTTATTGCAATAGCGGAAAACGAAGTCAATTCCAGTTCCGTTTTTATTAAAAATCAGTTCGATTACACAAAAAGCAAGGGGCATATCATCTAATACAGAAAAACGCGTACGAATATTTGGAGATAAAGTCTTGGCAGGATCCTGATGCAAAGATTTGTTCAGAAATTTGTGAGTGGCTGCGCCACGCTTACGTCCTTCCAGACGTACGCCATCCTTCATATGATAGGTGCAGTTCTCAATATGATCAATCTGTCCTCTGGAAACCACGGTGCCTTTATTTATGGAAATATAATCATAAGGTATAAGAATTTATCCTTAAACTTGATATAGAAAATCCGATTATCCGCATAAATACAGCATTTAAGGGCTGTTCATCACTTGAAAAAATAAGTGTTTTACCACGAATTTACCATAATTGAATATGAGTCTTGATATGACGAAATATAAAGGGAGATTGCACGTATAATAAAACCGCGTATCTCCCTTTAACAAACTATCTAAAGTTTTCTACATTTATAACTCTGGAAAAACAATCGCACAAATTCATGTTGTGAGTGACCATGATTATAGTAATGCCCTTTTCATTTAATTCTTTCAAAAGTTTCATCACTATCAATTCGTTCTCTTTATCAAGTCCAGAAGTTGGTTCATCAGCTAATATAATCTGACTTCCTTGCAAAATCAATTTAATAATTGCAATTCGCTGTTGCTCTCCACCGCTTAACTGATATACTTTTTTGTTAAGCATGTCACTTAGCTCAAATTGCTTTAAATACTTATTGATTAGTTTCAGTTTTTCTTCTTTTTTTACTTTTTTATATTCAAGAGCTAATTTTAAATTCCACAACACGCTTTCATCTTCTATTAGTCCATAATTTTGAAATAGATAGCCTATTGTATATCTTCTCAAAATCATAGCATTTTTACCGTTCATGGACAAATTTTTATGACTATCAATAGTGATTGTTCCCTCGGATATATCAGTAATCAATCCTATTATATTTAAAAGTGTCGTTTTACCTGCCCCGCTTTTCCCTACAAGCCCCACAAATTCGCCTTTTTCTATTTCTAAAGATAAATTTTCAAATAGAACCTGATTTTTCCCATATTCTTTTTTGACGTTCTTTAATGTAATCAATGACATACTTATGCCCCCTTTTCAATCTCATATAAAGCGTTTGAGATATAAATTCTATAAAGCAATTCGCAGAATATGTAGTCAATAAGTATAATCGCAAAAAGGCAAGCAAAATAATAATTTATAGCAGTTAATACGCCTGATATAATTATTTCGATTCCCCAAAAAATATACCGATTTTTCAGTGTCCTAAAATGAGAGAATCCTAAAATCTCTTTTGCCGCATATCTCTTTCGATTTACAAAAATGTCCACATAATTTGAAATATACAAAATAAACAGTAAAGACACTATAAAGACAATCGTAAACATAGTGAGTGTTTTAAGAACGAATGTCACATTTTCAAGTTGCATTAAATAAGGTGTAAGTAATGTTCCAGCTGTAACTAATTGCTCTAAATCATATTCTGATAACAAAGAAGAAAAATCTTCTCTTGACTCCATTTGAAAAAATAAACACCTTGTATTTAAAGAATCCAAATAGTAAAGTCCTGCAAAATTGCCCGTATCAACAATGATAACAGGATTAGCCATATCCGAAAAACCATTTTCTGTATTGACTTTTATCGTAGAATCATCGTCTATATAAACAACATTAAATTTATCAATAGTTTTTTCTTCTCCCGGTATTCCATAAAATTGATTGTAATTCATCAATCGGAAATATTCTTGCTTAATATATTCGCTAATAGAATTTTCATCATTCTTATATTTATGTGGAACTAATACTGTTGGTTCACTAAATATATCTTCTCCCAATGGTTTTCCACTGAGCTGGATATTTGAAAATTCATTCAGATAATTTCTATTTGCAATAACAAGCTGTTGTTCATAATAGGGGCGTGATGTCTGCAAACCACCGTCTGTCCTAAAATCACATAGTAGTGAATGGTTATGATTATACATCTCTAATGTTTGTTCAGAATATTTTTCTAATATGTCTGTGTTTGCTAACGCATAATCATACTCCGATGAATTAAAACCATTAGCGGTATAATATCCGTCCAGATACTTATAATCTAAAACAGCTTGTTGGCTTTGTCTAAATGAGTTCCCCTGATTCAGCAATGAAATAATAGTGATAGCGATTATTACCGAAAAAATTATTTTTATAGCCTGAACTACAATATTTGTGCCGCTATTTAAAGTCTTATTTTTTATCATTGCCTCTAAAGAAACAAACTTAATTAAAATACTTGTAATTAAAACACAAAGTATATTTATAGCTAAAACACCAATAAAGAACAGTACACTTGTTGCTAAATAAGAAAAATCATATCTGTTTGTTAATGCGTAATATAAATTTAGCAAGAACAGTAATACTAAACATATTACAGCAAAATATTTTATTACACTGGTAATTTGCTCCTTTAAAATATGTATAGTAGAAAAGCCCATGCTTTTTTTAATACCTATTTTTTTCAAACTATAAGACGTATAAATACAGTATATGATTTGAAGTACAATAAATAAGATTACAAAATTCAGAAGATTCAATTCTAATACCATACTATACGGAATAGCGTCATTTTCAAAGTTATTTATTGCGACGGACAGTTGAGAAGCTATCTCTTTAATTGCGTTAGCTGGTAAATCTGTATAGAATACACCAACACTATCTAAAAAATCTTCCTTTTGCAATTCATGATATTGAAACAAAATAGAGGAAGATATAGGCTGTTTTTGTGTAAACTCATTTAATGGATAGCAATATAAATCATAAACAGATTTATCTGTGGAAGTGAGCGTATTGTTAATGAGTTCTAATTTATTTTGAGAATATTCTTCTGTAAATATTGTATAAAATTTGTCGAGAATTTCTGGCGATGTTTCTTCTAAAACATACCCTTTTAAATTCTCAGTAGCAATGTTATTCTTTTCATAAATGTTGTAAATAGAAGTATTAAAAATATATGCAAAGAGTATGACTTCAAGGAAAATAAAAATCTTTAAAAATTTTTTCATAACATACGCCCCTTTCTTTGAAGAAATGTATAAAATAGGGTGGGACAAATAGCCCCGCCCTAGGTGTTTGAACTATTTTACTTAATATGGATAATAATCATAATAAGATGTTTCGTTCGCCCACCAAACTCTCTTTGCATCTTTGTAAGCGTAGTTTGACTTGAATCCACTGGTATATGTATCTCCGCCGACCTTTACAGTTGCCTTTACCATATAGTTGCGACTAATACCTGCTTTACGCCCAATTTCGGAATATACAATGGTGTCTGTTTGCCCTCCATTGTAGTACAAATCTCCACCCGCTACATCAATAGCCCACGCTGTAAGTGGAGCGCCGACAACCATAACTGCTGCTACAAGACCAACTACTTTCGTTCTCAACTTCTTTGCTCTCCTTCGATAAACCTCCTTTCTCTTTTTTACTTTTTGATAGTTTTATGTCACGTACTGTTTTTACTAACCTCTACATAACATATATTTCATTAAATGTCAAGTTATTTTTGTTTCTATTTTATATATGACCTCTTTGTTGCTATCATATTTTGTGCATAATGCACAAAATCAAAGTGCCAATATTAGTGCTTTCCACGATTGTACTTTTACAATGAAAAGACGAAGTACCTGTGATAAATTCATTGCTCTAAAATTATTAGAGAAACTATACAATATAGCTATCCTTTTTTCTCTTGTCTGCCATAAACAGAAAAGAAAAAGCCCTGTCAAGAGCCTGCCACTTCTTTAGAAGTGGTGCTTGCACTCTTGATCTGGGCTTTTTGTTTGCTGTATCTTTTTGCAAGAGGAAAAAGGCTACTCGTCCCCGTTGTCAAAATGGCTGTCCTTTAAGACTTCCCGCAACAGCTCCATATCTTCTTTTGAGTTGGGATTTATCCTCTTTACAACCTGATAAGGTGTACCGTACTTGTGTCCGTCTGTGCTTTCCCCGAACATATCCATGCTGTATAAATCATCATAACGGTCTAATACTTTCTGAAATTTCAAGTGCTGGATAAATGTTTTGATAGGGTAAAGGTCGGACGCTTGTATGTCCTCTCCCTTGATATAGTCTGTGATGTATTTCCGCAACTGCTCCAACTCATACTCTAGCCATTCTTCTTCACTGTCAAAGAAGTTATCATAGTGTCCGTGTTTCAGTTCTGCATTTAGGCGTTCTTCCGTCCGTAAAAACTTGCATACCTCTTTTTCCGCCTGTTGGACAAACTTCCATTCTCCCGACAACAATTCATTCGGTGTTACTTCCAGTACGTCCATTATCTTTTCCAGCGTGTCAAAGGTGGGATAGTTTACCCCTCGTTCAATCTTAGAAAGGCTCTGCATATTGATACCGATGGCGTCCGCAAGCTCCTGCTGTTTCATTTTCCTGTGTTTTCTTATGGTCTGTATGTTCTCCCCTAAAAAATTTATTTTCTTTGTGTCATGCTCCATAACTTCTTATATCTTTTCCTTTCCCGGCTTTTTCGTTCCTTTATAAGCCTATCATACTTATTATAGCCGAAAAAGTCAAGAAAAAGTTCTTGACAAGTAATTCTAACGGCGTTATTATCATGGAGGATATAGTGATTAAGCACAATGAGGTCAATCACACGCTTGAGTAGGCATAGAAAAGAGTTATTTTCGCTTTGATAGCATGAATAGGCATGGACTATCCGACCGAAAACGGTGTTTCTTCCTGTGCCTGCCCCGTTTAGCCACGAGCCTCCCAAAGGCTCGTGAGCGTTAAGAACGGGGCTGGTGCAGGAAGAAAAGGAACGCCGTAGGCGTTCCGTACAGGGCGTATATGTAACACCGCCCTGCGCATACATGTCATAGTACCTAGAAACTGTGATAAATAAAGGAAAAAACACAATTTTTACCCCGCAAAAAACGGGACATACGAAAGGAGTAATGCACTATAACTACACACAAAAATTTATCCGTTAAGATTGATTACATCAGCATTGTATTTGAAACGGCAACTGCTGAAGATGTCATCATGCACATTTTAGGTTTACCGACTGACATTTTCAATGTCTATCCGGCAAGCATTAAATACAAAACCTATCAAGCACGCTGGCAGATTGGAGATATTTATGTATCGGGCGACGCAAGAAAAACAGAGGATAACCCACAAGGGTTAGGCTGTTATCTTGTTATGACCGGCAGAGGGTGTGATGATATTTTCCGTATTCTCGACAGTAGGAATTGTACTTTTGGGGATATGTTCAAACATTGTGAGCGAAGATACGGACAGGATAACTTCCACTTCACAAGGCTTGATATTGCCATTGATGATAAAAACGAAAAGCCATTTTTTACCATAGAGCAGATAAAGAAGAAATGCGAAAAAGAGGAATTTATCTCGAATAGTGAGGGCTACCACTTTGACGAAAGCAAGTTTGATGATTTCGACACCGCAAAGACTGTTTATATCGGTGCTGGTAAATCGGGATTGTCCTACCGCTTTTATGATAAGGATAAGGAAGTCTGTTCAAAACATAATAAGACGCTTGAGGAAGTCGGCAGTTGGAAACGGACAGAAATGCAACTGCGTGATGATAAGGCTCATGCTTTTGCCATGACATTCAAGGAAAGACCGCTGGAACTTGGAGAACTGGCTTTCGGTCTATTGGCAAACAACCTACGCTTTGTCGTACCAAACAGAAACGAAAGTAATAAGAGCAGATGGAAAACTTGTCGGTTTTGGGAACGCTTTTTAGGGGCTGTGGAAGTCTTAAAACTGCAAGTACCAAAACAGCAAAATTCCCTTGAAGAAACACAGCAATGGCTCACAGAGGGTGGCGTGATTTCCGCTGTCAAAAGTTTTTACTTCTTGGAAGAACATGACGCATTAGGCGGACTGGAAAAAGTGGGAACTATGCTTGATAAGGCAAGATACAGCAATTCCCTTTCCAGTAAATTAACCGCCCATTTACAGAGGATAAACCGCACCGACCTTATCCCCTATATCCAGTATGACACGAAACATGGGAAAGGGGGTATCTGATGAATAACAACGATATTCCCGTATGGGAAAAATACACCCTTACCATTGAAGAAGCGTCAAAGTATTTCCGTATCGGAGAAAACAAGTTAAGACGCTTAGCAGAGGAAAACAAGGACGCTGGCTGGCTCATTATGAATGGCAACCGCATACAGATTAAACGCCGACAGTTTGAACAGGTTATTGACAAATTGGACGCAATCTAATGCAAATGAGCCTTGTATGTGTTATGATGAACACAAGTCATATCAAGGCTCTTTCCAACAAGGAAAGGAGCAGACACCATGAAAGAAAAAAGACGGGATAACAAAGGTCGTATCCTGCATACTGGAGAGAGCCAACGAACAGACGGGAAATACTTATATAAATATGTAGACGCATTTGGAAACACAAAATATGTGTATGCTTGGAGATTGACACCCACAGACCCGACACCAAAGGGAAAACGGGAAAAACCCTCACTTCGTGAACTGGAACAGCAGATAAGACGGGATATTGAGGACGGTATCGACAGCACAGGCAAGAAAATGACGCTTTGCCAACTCTATGCCAAACAGAACGCACAGAGGGCAAATGTGAAGAAAAGCACAATAAAACAACGGGAACAACTCATGCGGTTATTGAAAGAGGATAAGTTAGGTGCTAGGAGCATTGATACGATAAAACCCTCTGACGCTAAAGAATGGGCGTTACGCATGAAAGACAAAGGCTTTTCCTACAATACCATTAACAACCATAAACGCTCGTTAAAAGCGTCATTCTATATCGCCATACAAGACGATTGCGTAAGGAAAAATCCCTTTGATTTCAAGTTAAGTGAAGTCCTAGAAAATGATACCAAAGAGAAAGTTGCATTGACAGAGGAACAGGAACAAGCCTTACTCTCATTCATCAAGACGGACAATGTGTATCACAAGTATTATGATGATGTGCTGATACTGTTAAAAACAGGACTTCGTATCTCGGAACTGTGCGGACTGACAGTAGCCGATATTGATTTCAAGAATGAAGTTGTGATTATCGACCACCAGTTACTAAAGAGCAAGGAACAAGGCTATTATATTGAAACGCCTAAGACGAAAAGCGGAATAAGGCAAGTACCATTAAGCAGAGAAACGATACAGGCATTTCAACGGGTTATGAAGAAACGCCCAAAGGCAGAACCATTTGTGATAGACGGACGGGGCAATTTCCTATTTGTCAATCATAAGGACAAGCCAAAAGTTGCGATTGATTACAACGCCTTATTTGTCCGTATGGTAAAGAAATACAACAAGCACCACAAGGACAATCCCTTGCCACATATCACACCGCATACGCTACGCCATACGTTCTGCACAAGGCTGGCAAGCAAGAACATGAACCCAAAAGATTTACAGTATATCATGGGGCATTCAAACATTAGTATCACAATGAATTGGTACGCTCATGCGTCCATAGATACCGCAAAATCAGAGGTTCAGCGTCTAATTGCATAGAAGTATTTACCACGATTTTAACCACGCTTGATAGCGAAAATATAAGAAGATAGACCTAGATATGTGAGGTTTACCACAAAAGCAAAATGCCCGTAGAGCCGATAAAATAAGGCTTTGCGGACATTTAAGAAGATATAAAAAGATAGTCAAAAAGACATATATAATTTCATATAAATCTTTGACTGTGATAAAAGTTTGCACAACTCGTCCATCGGTCATATAAATGCAGGTCTTATTCTCCTGTCTGAGCAGATATTTGATATTACTGATATGGATATTGTTTTTCCTTAAAAATTTCATGATTTTTTCATCAATATAAATATCCCTCCGGTTATTAGTGTAAGGTAGAAAATGTCAGGTTACTATATTTCTGACATTGCTATCTGCAGATAATGAAATAAGTATACCATAAACGTAAAGATTTTACCAGTGTAATTGGGTAAAATATAAGGCTGCATGATCTGTATGCATCGTGATTTGTTTTGGGTGAAAAGAGCGCAGAAAATCCGGTTTTTTCAGATGAAAAAATGCACGGATGTTATAATTAAAAAGTAAATTTTGTGATAATTTCACAATAAAAGACGATATTTTCGAAAAAAATGAAACAAATAAATATATCATAAATACTGTAAAAAGACAGGGGTTTTGGCATTAAACGTCTCTGCAATAAGTAATTAAAAAGGTATCACAACCGAAAGTGAAAGGTTGCGATACCTTTTTTGCGTCAAACTGAAAATCGTTTTACCAGATTTGCCGAAACTTCAATTTTACAGGTATGCTGCCGGGGTTCGTTTATTTGAGAGAGAAGCTCTCTGGCGGCAACCTGTCCCATATAATGACGGGGGATGCTGATACTGGTAAGGGAGGGGTCGATAATACGTCCTTCAGAGATATTGTCGAAGCCTACAATTGCCACTTGCTCCGGCACCTTGTAGCCTCTGAGCCGCAAGGCCTTGATAGTTCCGATTGCAATCAGGTCATTGTCCGCAAAATAACAGTCTGCCAGAGCATCCCCTCTGTCAATAATTGCAAGCATATCTGCCATTGCACCATCAATGGTTGGAGAAAGCTGGTGAATGATACAGCGGGAACGGGACATTCCGTTATCATGGACAGCATGATAAAATCCCTCCAGACGCTCTGAAAAGTTGCGGAGAGGGTAAGCAGATTGCAGGTATCCAGGTTGCTTCATTCTCAGGCTGATCAGATAATCGGTAGCCAGATAAGCTCCCTGACGATTATTGGGAACGACATAATTGCAGTCAAGGTTTTCAAAATAAGCGTCCAGGATCACCACCGGAAAAGGAAGTTTCAGGAAAGGACGGACCATTTCCTCCCGCATTTCAGTACCAAACAAAATGATTCCCACACAGTCAGTAGTTCTTAAATCCCCCAGATAATGTTCCAGATTATCACGCTTTTCATAAAATGTGATTACTTTCAGCTTATAATTATCCTTTTGCACTACGGATTCCATACCCTCCACCATAGCATCAAAAATAGGAGAATAGGACATGATGGCGTTATGGGAACGATAGCTTACCGCGTAAATGCTTCCAGCTTTATTTTTCTTTAGAGAAAGTCTGGTAAAGTCATAGCCGTATTTTTCAGCAGTTTCTATCACCATCCGGCGGGTTTCCGTGCTGACTCCGGGCTTATTGTTCAGCGCCATGGAGACGGCAGTCTGTGAAAGATTCAGTTTTTCAGCCAGTTCTTTTGCGGTAATGGACATTTGCGGCACCTCCCAGAGTAATAATTGCAAAGCAAAAAGATAAAGTTTCACCAGTTTTTAGATGTAAAAGGATTTCCTGTGGAAACTGTTCATATTTCTTTGGCAGAAGTTTTTTCTGTTGTATATATTGTACTTCTTAATTGAAAAATAAACAATATATTTGTGAAAAATAAAGCAAAAATAAAGTCAAAAATACTTTATTTTTTATTGGAATAAAGCTGGAGGAGACCTATACTAAAGCTATAAAGAAAAGCAAACAGAATATCTGGGTAAGTAATAAAGAAAAAGATTTTACAGCTAAGAAAACCAAAAGAAAATAATAAATATAAACAAGGAGGAATACCAGAATGGCAAAGATCAAAATCGGCTATGCGCCAACCAGACGAAGTATTTTCAGTGCACCGGATGCAGTTAAGTATCGTGGACTTACTGCAGACAGATTAAAAGAATTAGGAATCGATTTTGTAGACATCACAGACGTAAATGACGAGGGTCTTCTTTATGACGAGGCAGGCCGCATCAAGATTGCAGAGAAATTCAAAAAAGAGAAAATCGACGGACTTTTCCTTCCGCACTGCAACTTCGGAACTGAGTTTGAATGCGCAAGACTTGCAAAAGAATTAAATGTACCGGTTCTTCTGTGGGGACCTCTTGATGAGAGACCAGACGAGAACGGTGTTCGTCTTCGTGATACCCAGTGCGGACTTTTTGCAACAGGTAAAGTCCTCAGAAGATTTCGCGTTCCATTTACATACATGACAAACTGCAGACTGAATGATCCGGTATTCGAGCGTGGCCTTCGTGATTTCATGGCTGTCTGTAATGTAGTAAAAACCTTCCGCAACATGAGAATCCTTCAGATTTCCACAAGACCATACGAGTTCTGGTCCACCATGTGCAACGAGGGTGAACTTCTTGAGAAATTCAACATCCAGCTGACCCCAATCCCAATGCCAGAGCTGACAGACGAGATGAAGAAAGCAAAAGCAGAAGGAACAGAGGTTGCAAAGGTTGTTGAGTACTGCCGCCAGAACATGGAAATCTGCATTAAAGATAATGAACTTGAGAATGTAGCAGCCTTGAAAGTTGCCATGAAGAACCTGATCGAGAAATACGGCTGCCAGGCAGCTGCAATCCAGTGCTGGAACCAGCTGCAGAGCGAGATCGGAATTATGCCATGTGCAGCAAACGCACTTCTCAATGAAGAGGGAATTCCGGTTGTATGTGAGACAGATATTCACGGTGCAATTACCGCTCTTCTTGTTGAGGCAGCAGCACTTGATGACACAAGAAGCTTCTTTGCAGACTGGACTATCCGCCATCCTGACATTGAAAACGGCGAGCTCCTTCAGCACTGCGGACCATGGCCGATCTCTGTTGCAAGAGAGACACCGAAGCTTACTTATCCGCTGGCATTCAGCCATCCGGGAAGCATTACAGCAGAAGCAAAGCATGGCGAAGTGACATTGGCACGTTTCGACGGTGATAACGGAGAATACTCCATGCTCCTTGGAAAAGCAAAAGGCGTTGACGGACCGAAAGGTATGGGAACTTATCTCTGGGTTGAGGTTGAGAACATCAAACGTCTGGAAGCCAAGATTGTAGAAGGACCATACATCCATCACTGTGTAGGTATCCATAAAGATGTAGTTCCGGTACTTTACGAGGCATGCAAATACATGGGAATCACTCCTGATTTATATGATCCTATTGAAGAAGATGTGAAAGCATATTTAAGAGGTGAATGAGAATGGAAAATTTAAAGGCAAAATCTTTTGACTTGAGAAAAGATACTGTAGATATTATCGTTGCCGGAAAGGGCGGTCATATCGGCGGCGACATGAGTGTAATCGATACTTTGATGAGCCTGTATTTCTGCCAGATGAACATTTCTCCGGAAAACATGGATGACCCGAATCGTGACCGTTTCGTACTCAGCAAAGGTCATTCTGTAGAGGCTTACTACGCTGTACTTGCAGCAAAGGGCTTTCTGGACCTGGAAGATATTAAAGCACATTTTTCAAAATTTGGCTCCAAATATATCGGACACCCGAACAATAAGCTTCCTGGAATCGAGATGAACTCCGGCTCTCTGGGACATGGACTTCCTGTATGCGTAGGCATGGCTCTTGCAGGCAAAAAAGACAACAGAGATTACCGTGTTTACACCGTAATGGGTGACGGTGAGCTGGCAGAGGGGTCTGTATGGGAAGGCTTCATGGCAGGACATCAGTACAAATTGGACAACCTTTGTGCAGTAATTGACCGTAACCGTCTTCAGATTTCCGGAAATACAGAGGACGTTATGGGACATGATGATCTCCATGAGCGTATCCGTTCTTTTGGATGGCATGTGATCGATGTAAAAGACGGAAACGATATTGACCAGTTAAATGCTGCTTTTGAAGAAGCAAAAACTGTAAAAGGCAAACCAACCGCTGTAATTGCCAACACTGTAAAAGGCTGTGGCTCTTCCGTAATGGAGAACAAGGCAAACTGGCATCACAAGGTTCCAACACAGGAAGAATATGATCAGATCATCGCGGATTTTGCAGCAAGAAAGGAGGCCGCTCTTCATGAATAAGATTCCAAATAGACAGGCCATCTGTGAAGTTTTGATGGATAAAGCAAAAGAAGACAAAGATATTATGGTGCTTTGCAGCGATTCCAGAGGATCCGCTTCCATGACACCATTTGCAGATAATTTCCCGGATCAGTTTATTGAGACCGGTATTGCAGAGCAGAATCTGGTAAGTATTTCCGCAGGTCTTGCAAAATGTGGAAAGAAACCATTTGCATGCTCACCAGCCTGCTTCTTATCCACAAGAAGCTACGAGCAGGCCAAGGTTGATGTGGCATACTCTAATACAAATGTTACTCTTATCGGTATCAGTGGTGGCATCAGCTACGGTGCACTTGGAATGAGCCATCATTCTGCACAGGATATCGCAGCTATGTCTGCAATCCCGAATATGAGAGTTTACCTTCCAAGTGACCGTCATCAGACAAAGCATCTGATCGAGGCTCTGTTGAAGGATGAGAAACCATCTTACATCCGTGTAGGAAGAAATCCGGTTGAGGATATTTATACAGAAGACAACTGCCCATTTGAAATGGACAAGGCAACTGTTCTGAAAGAGGGAACAGATGTGGCAATCATTGCCTGCGGCGAGATGGTGCGCCCGGCATTTGCAGCAGCCAAGTTATTGGAGGAGAAGGGAATTTCCGCAACTGTACTGGATATGTACTGCGTGAAACCGCTTGACGCAGAAGGTGTTATCAAAGCTGCCCAGAATGCAAAGGCAGTGATCACTGTAGAAGAGCACGCTCCATTTGGTGGACTGGGTTCTATGGTTGCACAGGTTGTTGGTGCTAACTGCCCGAAGAAAGTGCTGAACATGGCTCTTCCGGATGCTCCGGTTATCACAGGTAACTCCCAGGAAGTATTTGATTACTATGGATTAAATGCCGAGGGTATTGCGAAGAAGGCTGTGGAAGCTCTGAAATAGAAATTAAATAAGAAACAAATTTAAGCGTGACTGACAGACTGCAAAGTGCAGATCCGGTCAGGCACGCTTATTATTTAGCTACAAAACAGATTTAAGCTACAGCGATGTTGATTTTAGAGAATAGAAAAGTTTAAGAGGATAGTAAACATGGCGAAATATATTATTAGTATTGATCAGAGTACCCAGGGTACCAAGGCGCTCCTTTTCGATGAGACAGGAAGCATTATGCGCCGTACCGACCGCCCTCACAGGCAGATCATCAATGAAAAGGGCTGGGTTTCCCATGATCCAGAGGAAATTTACAGCAATGTTCTCGCAGTAGTAAAGGAGCTTCTGGAGGGCGTTGAGAAGGAGTGCGTAGTTGGTCTTGGTATCAGCAACCAGCGTGAGACCTCCCTTGCCTGGAACAAGGTGACTGGCAAGCCTTATGGAAATGCAGTTGTATGGCAGTGTGCCCGTGCCGTGGATATTTGTGCCCGTGTGGAAAAGGCTGGCGCAGCAGAGCTGATCCGCCAGAAAACCGGAATGAATCTTTCCCCATATTTCCCGGCTTCCAAGATCGCATGGCTTCTGGAAAATGAAGAGGGCGCAAAAGAGGCGGCAGAACGTCACGAAATCTGCCATGGAACGATTGACAGCTGGCTGGTTTACAAGCTGACAGGGGGCAAAGAATACAGAACCGATTATTCCAATGCTTCCAGAACACAGCTTTTCAATATTTTTGACCTGAAATGGGATGAGGAAATCTGCGGATTATTTGGCATTGATCCGGCAAATATGGCAGAGGTTACAGATTCCGACGCCTGCTTCGGCGAAACGGATTTCGAGGGACTTCTTCCTCATAAAATCCAGATCCATGGCGTATTGGGAGACTCCCACGGCTCTCTTTTTGGTCAGGGATGCCTGCAGCCAGGCATGATCAAATCCACTTATGGAACCGGCTCTTCTATTATGATGAATATTGGTGAGAAGCCAATTCTCAGTACCCATGGGGTTGTTACTTCTCTTGCGTGGAAAATCGGCGGCAAGGTTAACTATGTGCTTGAAGGTAACCTGAACTATACAGGCGCTGTGATTACCTGGCTGAAGGACGATCTTCAGATCATTTCTTCTCCTGGAGAGACCGGTAAACTGGCGAAAGAGGCCATTCAGGAGGACAGCCTGTATCTGGTTCCTGCATTCAGTGGTCTTGGCGCGCCTTACTGGGACAGCGAGGCGAGAGCTTCTGTTGTAGGCATGAGCCGTACTACCCGCAAGGCTGAGTTTGTAAGAGCGGCACTTGAATGTATTGCTTATCAGATTACAGATGTTGTACAGGCTATGTCTGAGGATGCTGGTGTTCCGGTGAAGGAGCTTCGCGTAGATGGCGGTCCGACCCGAAACGACTATCTGATGCAGTTCCAGAGCAATATTGCAGATGCCGGAGTTCTGGTTCCGGATTCCGAGGAGCTTTCCGCTATTGGACCGGCCTATGCGGCAGGATTGCAGCTTGGTGTCTGGGATGAAAGTATTTTTGGAAAATTAAACCGCGTGTCCTATAAACCGGACATGGAAGTGGAAAAACGTGAGCAGAAGTATGCAGGATGGAAGAAAGCAGTTGCTTCTGTGATCACAAACAAATAAATTTATTTAAGGGTACAAGCAGGAGGGACAGCGCGGTTAGAAACTACGCCGTCCCTTTTTGTCTGTATGGTGGCTGCATCGCTAAATAAATGTGACACTAAATAAAGAAATTGGACTTGACGGTGGAGGCCCTGTAATCGTAAAATTTTTGTATAAACTATAAAAGGATGGAGTGGGTTTTGATACTTTAATAGGGCAAAATTCACAAGTGAAAATACAAAGCCAGGGAGAAAGTTTCCGGAGCTTTGTGAAAACGCAGAGCGTATTTGAAAAGGCTCTATACTGGTTAAGAGAAGGAGAACAGAGAAATGAAATTAGGAATTGTTTATACAAGTACCACACCAGAGCTGATTGAGTGTGTAAATGAAGAAATCAAAAAAAATCTTGGCGATGCACCGGAAATCCTGAATTATCAGGATCCGTCTATTCTGGCAGAAGTAAGAGAGCATGGATATGTAACAGCAGGCGCAGCAGCCCGTCTTGTAGGAATGTATATGCAGGCTGTTTCTGACGGCGCAGATGCGGTTTTGAACTGCTGCTCTTCTGTTGGCGAGGTGGCAGATGCGGCTCAGGATATTGGCCGTTATACAGGTATTCCGATTGTCCGTATTGATGAGGAGATGTGCCGCGAGGCAGCCCGCCTTGGCAAGAGAGTGGGCGTTCTGGCTACATTGCCTACCACCCTGGAACCAACTAAGAATACAGTTTCCCGTGTGGCGAGAGAGATGAATCGCCATGTAGAGCTGGTGGATGGCCTGGTAGATGCTTTTGGTGCAGACCAGGATAAATTTAAGGCACTTCTTTGCGGAAAAGCTGCTGAGATCGCAGACCAGGTAGACGTAATTCTTCTGGCACAGGGCTCTATGGCCTATGCAGAAGATGCAATCCACGAGAAGATCGGCAAACCGGTACTTTCCAGCCCGCGCTTTGGAGCACAGGCACTTGCAGCAGCATTGAAAGCGAAAGGCTTATAAAGAATAATATATGGAATATCGCGGAGCAGCTGACTTTCCTATATGGTGATGTCGCTGATAGGCGACATGTCCGTTTAATCAGAATATGAAATTACAGAAGGAGAATAATCATGCTGACAGATACAACCAGATCCCCCTACGCGAAGGTTCATGCCCTGGATGGAATGAAAGTAAAGTGGACCGGCGGTCTTTGGAAAGAACGCTTTGACACCTGTGCCAATAGTACGGTGCCTCAGCTGAAACATATGTTTGACAGTAAAGATATCAGTCATGTAGTAGAGAATTTTAAGATCTGTGCTGGCGATGCAGAGGGAGATTTTGATGGAACCGTTTTTGGAGACGGAGATTTCTATAAATGGATGGAGTCTGCCATCTATACTGCTTACCAGACAGACAATCAGCTGCTGAAGGAAGAAATTGAGAATTATATAGACCTGATCGGCAGAGCACAGCAGCCTGACGGTTATCTTTCCACAAAGCAGATTATCGGTGAGAGAACCGGGAACGGAGTCTCAAGAATGGGCGATATCAATGATTTTGAGGTTTATAACTTCGGTCATATGTTTACAGCAGCGTGTGTGCACAAGAGAATTACCGGAAAGAATAATTTCCTTACAATAGCGGCAAAAACCGCAGATTATCTGGAGCATCTTTACGAAGAAGCAGAGCGCACCGGAGAAGTTCAGACTGCCGTCTGCCCTTCTCATTATATGGGACTTGTGGAAATGTACCGTACTACTGGTGATAAACGATATCTGAAGCTGGCGAAGCAGGCAATCGCTCTTCGCGACAGTGTAAGAAATGGTATGGATGATAACCAGGATAAGATTCCGCTGAAGCAGCACGAAAAGATTCTGGGACATGCTGTACGTGCAAACTATCTCTATGCAGGTGTGGCTGACCTTTGCCTGGAAGAGGAAGATCCGGATTATATGGAGGTTCTCCACAAGGTATGGAGAAGTCTTGTGGATAAAAAGCTTTATATCACAGGCGGATGTGGAGCGTTATATAATGGTGCTTCTCCATATGGTTACTTTTTTGACCATCAGCTTGTGCATCAGGCTTATGGTTATGAATATCAGCTTCCGAATATCACGGCATATAATGAGACCTGTGCATCTCTGGGCGGCGTTTTCTGGGCGTACCGCATGTTCCAGCTGGAGCCAAAGGCAGAGTACTTCGACATTCTGGAACGAATGATGCTGAATACCAACCTGGCTGCACTGAGTCTGGATGGTAAGAGATTTTTCTATGAAAACATGTTAAGACGTGCCCAAAAGCTTGACTATAAGCTGATCTGGCCTCTTACAAGAAGTGAATATATTCTCAGCTACTGCTGTCCGCCAAACCTGGCAAGAACCATTGCACAGTCCAGTGAATATGCATATCTGACATCTGATAACAGCGTATGGACTGGTATGTACGGTGCAAGTGAGGCACAGGTGAAGCTGGAAAACGGTGGCGAATTTACACTTGTGCAGTCTACAGATTATCCGTTTGACGGAACAATCCGTTTCACAGCAAAAGATGTGAAAGTAAATGCTCCGGTTCATTTAAGACTTCGTGTTCCGGGATGGTCAGCGGGCGGTTCCATTAAGGGCGCTGGTGCAGACCGTGAACTGACGAAAGAGGATGCTGGAACTTACCTTGATATTCTGGTGGAAGATCCTCAGAATATGGATGTGCAGCTGAACCTGGATATGAAGGTTCGCTATACTGTTGCAAACAATATGGTGGAAGAAACTGTGGGACAGGCAGCAATCGAGCGGGGACCATTGGTATACTGCTGCGAGAGTGTGGATACCCATGCGGCTGATCTGGATGATGTTTACCTGGATCTGAATGCAGAGTTTACTCCTGTGGAGTTTGAAATCCAGGGAAGAAGAATGATGGCTCTTGAAACTGAGGAATATGCCATTGACCGCTCTGAATTTGACAGAAATGCGCTTTATCAGCCGTTGAAATATCATGGCATGAGCAGAAAGCATGTACGTCTGATTCCGTATTATGCATGGGATAACCGTGATTATGGAGAAATGAGGATCTGGTTCCCTGTCGCATATACCGTATAATAAATTGAGTGTTACTGTTCACTGGTAACATTCCGCGAGGTGTTTTTTGTGAACAAAGTTCACAGAAAACCCGAGAGTTAAGTTTGCGCAGCAAACGCTACTTCTTGTGCTTGTCACAAGAAGGTTCGTCCTTCTGTGCATCGCGAAGCGTGTTACTGTGAACGGAGTGAACAGTAACAATTGAGTTATCACAACCTGGGATATGAATGTAAAAAATCCTGCCGCGCAGAATCCGATGGCGGTGGAACAGTAAATGTCACTTAATTTCTTATTATACTTTGAACGAACAGAATGGAGAGTTATAGAAATTATGGAATGTAAAGTAATTCCTTTCCATACCGTCGAGGAGAGAAGCAAAACAGATGCCGACAAAGCAGAAGCCCTTCTTTCCCAGGCAATGGAAGGTTTTCATAAAAAATTAGTAGTACTGGATGATGATCCTACAGGTGTGCAGACCGTTCATGATGTGTCTGTTTATACGGACTGGGAGGAAGAATCCATCCGCAAGGGCTTTGAGGAAAAAGAATCCATGTTTTTTATCCTCACCAATTCCCGCAGCTTTTCTGTGGAAGAGACCACAAAGGTACACCAGGATATTGCCGCACGTGTGGCAAAGGTGGCAGGGGAGCTGGGACAGGATTTCATGATTATTTCCCGTGGAGATTCCACTTTAAGAGGTCATTATCCGCTGGAAACACAGCTTCTGGCGGAAGGACTGGCTGACGGGAATACAGCCGGACCAGAGAAAACGGCAGCAGACAATGGAGTTTCTGCAGGGAGCACAGCTGTTGACGGTGAGATCATCTGCCCGTTTTTTCCAGAAGGCGGCCGCTACACAATGGACAATATCCATTATGTAAAAGAGCAGGACAACCTGGTTCCAGCCGGTATGACGGAATTTGCCAGGGACAAAACCTTCGGCTACAAATCCTCGGATCTTACGGAATACGTCGAGGAAAAAACAGAAGGAAAGTACCATAAAGAGGACTGTATCACCATTTCCCTGGACGAGCTGAATGCTCTGGATGTGCAGGAAATCAAGGAGAAGCTGATGTCCGCACAGAATATGGCGAAAATTATCGTCAATGCAGTATCTTATGCAGATTTGAAAGTTTTCTGCGCAGCACTGGTGCTTGCAATGAAAGAAGGAAAGCATTACATGGCAAGAACAGCAGCAGCTTTCACCAAAGTAATGGGAAGGATTTCTGACCAGCCTCTTCTTGGAAGAGAGCAGTTGGAGGGTGACACGAAGAACGGAGGAATCGTTCTGATCGGTTCCCATGTAAAGAAGACCACAGATCAGCTGAACTGTCTGAAAGAACTGGACGGACAGGCTGATTTTATGGAATTTCAGGTAAATACCGTGTTCGAAGAAAACGGTCTGGAGAAAGAGGTAGAGAGAACGGTGAAGGCAGCAGAGGAGAAAATCCTGTCTGGAAGAACCGTTGTAATTTATACAAGCAGACAGCTTCTTGCGCCGGAGAATATGACTCCGGAAGAGAAACTGCATATTTCTGTAAAAATTTCCAATGCAGTGACCAGTATTATCGGAAAGTTTTCTGTGAAGCCGAAATTCATCATTGCAAAAGGCGGAATCACTTCATCTGACGTAGGAACGAAAGCACTTCGGGTAAAGAAAGCCCGTGTTATGGGACAGGTGAAGAAAGGGATCCCGGTATGGATGACCGGCGAAGAAAGCAAATTCCCTGGAATGCCATACATTATTTTCCCGGGAAATGTGGGTGAAGTAAGTACGTTGAAGGAAATTGTAGAGGAATTGATCTGAAAAATAGCATGATTGCAGGTCTTCGTTTACGCGAGTGGCAAATTTCAATTACGTAAGAGTTTTAATGACATAACAAGTAAATTTTTAGTCTGTTTTGAACAGCTTACGGAGACTCTGTATGTTAGGAAGATGTCTATTAGAAAAAGGTTCGCTTAAATAGGAGGTTTACATAATGAGAAAAGTAATTATATCTCTGGCACCTGTACAGGCAGGAACCAGTGTGGATGCAGTAAAGCTTGCAGAGGATGTAGAGAAAAGCGTAAAACTTGGTGCTGCTATGTGTCACCTTCACTGCCGTAAACCAGACGGAAGCCTTACACCTGACATTTCTTATATGTCTGAGTGTTTTGATGAGATTCTGAAACGGACAGATGTGGTAGTTCAGGCGTCTACAGGCGGTGTTTCGGATATGAATATCCAGGAACGCTGCAATCCGCTTGATTATCCCAAGGTAGAGAGCGCATCTCTCAATGGCGGAAGTACAAACCTTGGCGAAGCAGTTTATATTAATTCTTTTGATGATATCCGCTACTGCGCAGACGCTGTTTATAAGAGAGGAATCCTTCCGGAAACAGAAGTTTTTGATATTGGAATGTTACATAATATGGCAGTGGTAAAATCTGAGCAGCCATTTGCGGATCCAATGCTGTTTAACCTGGTATTTGGTCACAAAGGCGGCATGCAGCCTACTCCGGAGATGCTGGCAGCTTTCCGTTCCTTTGTTCCATCTGATGCACTTTGGGGCGTTACACACTTTGGACGTGATAACTGGACATTCCTGGCCGCTGCAATTGCTATGGGAGCAACGGTAGTACGAGTTGGTTTTGAAGACAGCCACTATCTGGCAGAAGGTGTAGAGGCCGAGTACAACTGGCAGGTGGTTGAGAAACTGGTAAATCTGATCCGCGCTATGGGTCTGGAGCCAGCGACTCCGGATGAGGCAAGACAGATGTTGAATCTGAGAAAACGCTAAAATACGATTTAAAAATATAAAGTGTTGGATCGTAATTATTCAGTAGATGTTATTCTGCGAAGTGTGTGACCATGAAGGTACTGAACCAATGTCATTTAGTTAATTGGAATATGAATGAGATAACACCATTAGAAATACGATATTAGACACGAAAGTTA
>NZ_JBCOMI010000035.1:0-36132 GCF_040924245.1 Ruminococcus sp. J1101004sp1_RTP21198st1_B9_RTP21198_201120
TTAGTCGCAGTTAGCGATTAGTTCGCTGGAGCGTTGCGCCGGCGAGTGAGTAATACACATTGTCCAAATGCGTCCCTACTGAAGAAATTTTCAACACATTAAATAGCAAGTATGATTAATAAATAGTTTAACACAAGTTCAAGCCCCGGTAAACACCCGTTCGTGTTTTAGAGAAAAAACCTGCATACCATATTGGGGTATTCCAATATGGTATGCAGGTTTTATTATTTTCCAATAAAGGGTGTATCAGATTCCATTATTTCTTGTAGATGCGTTTGTCCTTAATCTCAATCTTCCCTTCTTTCAGAAGGTGTCCCACAGCACGTTTAAAGGCATTCTTGCTGAGACCGAATTCGCGTTTGATCACTTCTGGTGAGGCTTTGTCATCGAAGGGGAGGACGCCGGCGAATTCTTCGATTATGCTAAGGACGCTCTCGGCATCTTCGTTAATCTGGATGTAGGCTTTCTGACGGTCTGTGACGTTCATCTTGCCATCCTCTTTCACCTCGGAAACGCGAAGGTCGAGGACTTCGCCCGGGCGGTATTTGCCGCTGGCTTCTCTGGCTGGAATCAGGGCGGAATATTTGTCATCAACAGCTACGAAAACACCGAAACGATCGCTGATCTCGTAGACACGGCCTTTTACGGAATCACCTGTTACATATGGGGTTCTGGTAGAAAGGTAATGGTATACCTTCATGGTGGCACAGAGGCGGCTGCTCTTGTCCACATAGAGAGCTACCAGACACTCCTGTCCTTCCCGCACACGGCTGGTCTGCTCATGGTATGGAAGGAGCAGATCTTTCTCTAAGCCCCAATCCAGAAAGGCACCGATCTTGGTTACCTGAAGGACTTTCAGAACTGCAGTCTGGCCAACCTGGAGAAGCGGTTCTCTGGTGGTTGCAATAAGACGGTCTCTGGAATCTTTGTAAATAAATACGTCCAAAGTATCGCCCTCTCTGGTTCCCTCCGGAACCTGTTTCGCAGGAAGAAGCACTCTGTCTTCCTGGCCTGCATTTTTATCTTCTGCAAGGTAAACACCGAAATCTACGGTCTTTGCCACAATAAGCTTCTGTTTTTTTCCTATTTCAATCATGGATTCTCCTTAATTCAATTACGGTTAAATATAAAATTTCTCAGTAGCTTCCCAATCTATTGTCCAGTATAGCACACATTTACCGTCACTGTGAACATTAACTTATTGAAGTAAGGATAAAAAATGCAGAATCCCCATCTGCAAAGCGACTTTCCGGCTCATGCATTGCGGAAGCGGCTCAGGAAATCTTTTGTCAGCGGGTCTTTCGGATTCTCAAACAGTTCCTTCGGCGGTCTGTCTTCTACGATAACGCCATTTGCCATGAAGATTACACGCTTGGAAACGTCACGGGCAAATGCCATCTCATGGGTGACGATGATCATGGTCAGGCCTTCGTGTGCAAGGTCTCTCATAACCTCCAGAACCTCGCCTACCATCTGGGGATCCAGCGCGGAGGTTGGCTCGTCGAAAAGAAGAATTTCCGGCTCCATGGCAAGGGCTCTTGCGATTGCCACACGCTGTTTCTGACCTCCGGAAAGCTGTTTGGGTTTGGCGTTGATGTACGGCGCCATACCTACTTTTTCCAGATAATACAAAGCTTTTTTCTCTGCCTCTTCTTTGCTCTTTTTCAAAACCTTTACCTGACCTACGGTGCAGTTTTTCAGAGCAGTCATGTTGTTAAAAAGGTTAAAATTCTGGAACACCATACCTACCTTTGAACGGTATTCCGGAACGTTCACGTTCTTACTGGTGATGTCAGTACCATGATAATTGATTTCTCCGGTGGATGGAGTTTCCAGCATATTCAGGCAGCGAAGAAGCGTGGATTTACCAGAACCGGACGGTCCGATAATGCACGTCACATCTCCCGGGCTTACGGAAAAATCAATATCTCTCAGTACCTGATTGCTGCCAAATGCTTTTCCCAGATGCTTGACTTCAAGGATTTTTTCACTCATGATCATTTCTCCTCCTTCTTCTTAGGGTAGGAATACAGACCACTTGTGTGAGCCAGTGTATCCGTTGTGGCAAGGTCATAATTCTGCGGACCTTCCATCTTGTGTTCCAGCAGGCGGAGCAGTCTGGAGCATACAAAAGTAAGGATAAAGTACATTACCATAGCGATGGTAAAGGATTCAAAGTAAGTATAATAGGCTCCGGCTACGCCTTTTGTTGTGTAGAAAAGTTCTACAATTCCAATAATGGAAAGAACGCAGGTATCCTTGATATTGATGATCAGGTTGTTGCCAATCTGAGGCATGATGTTGCGCAATGCCTGTGGAAGGATTACGTTCATCATAGTCTGTACATGCGTCATTCCGATTGCTTTTGCAGCTTCTGTCTGACCTTCGTCAACAGAAAGGATTCCGCCTCGGACGGTTTCTGCCATGTAGGCTCCGGTATTGATAGATACTACGAAAAATGCCGCAAACCACATGGACATGTTGATATTGAACAGGTAAGCACTTCCGTAATAGATAAACATGGCCTGTACCATCATAGGGGTGCCGCGGAAAAATTCCACATAGCAGGCCATAATAAATTTGAGAAATCCAACCAGTGTCTTTTTAACGTCAGAATCTCTTTTGTCCACAGGAATTGTCTGGATAATTCCAACTATAAAGCCAATAAGGCACCCTAAAAAGGTGCCTACAATGGCTATGATCATTGTATTTCCGGCTCCTGACAAAAAGGAGGAGCCGTATTGCTGGAGCAGATACTGGATCCGGCCCCAGAAGGTTTCAGGAAGCATATTTTTCTCTCCTATCTCTCTCGACTTTATTTACAAAGACCGTCTGCGAAATATCCTGCAAAGTGAATCTTACAAAATGCAGGAATGATTTTTCAAACAGACTCAAATGCAGCGAAATCACTGTAACCCTTACTCTGACAGCGGCTGTACGGAAATTGCTTCGTCCATCATTTCTTTGTAATCATCCTCTGTCATTTTATCCAGTACGCTGTTCAGGGCATCCAGAAGCTCTGTATTGCCTTTCTGTACGGAAATACCAATGTTGATATCCTCATCTGATACCTCAAAATCTCCGTCTGTGCCAGAGAAATCAAGAAGTTTGAAATCCGGGTAAGCTACGCAGGCAGCCATTCCGGTAGGCATATCAGTTACAACAGCGTCACATTTTCCAGATTCCAGGGCAACCAGCATGGCAGGCGCACTTTCCTGTGCAGGAAGAATGTTTGCGTCCTCAATCTGCGGCAGGCAGGAATCATACCAGATAGTGTTCTGCTGGGAAGTACAGGTAACGCCCTTCAGATCTGCCACACTTTTTGCATCTGCATAATCGCCGTCGCTTTTTACCAGGGTAATAATGGATGCATAGTAGTATGGCTCTGTGAAATCTACCATCTGCTGACGTTCGGATGTAATGGACTGACCTGCGATTACGCAGTCAACTTTTCCAGACTGGACAGCCGGTACCAGGGAATCCCAGTCCAGTTTCACGATTTCCAGATCGTATCCCAGCTCGTCACAGATTTTTTTCGCCATCATAACGTCGTATCCATATGCGTAATCAGAGCTTCCGGAAATGGGAACAGCTCCGTTGGAATCATCTGGCTGTGTCCAGTTGTATGGTGCATAGCTGCACTCCATTGCTACTTTTAATGTTTTCTTCTCTTCTGCCTGTACCATTGTAAGTCCAAGTCCTGGCATTGCTGTCACGGTAACCGCCGCTGCCATAAGACCACTTGTCATTTTTCTCCATAAATAGCTCTTCTTCATTTTTCTTTCCTCCTCTTTGTAAAAAACTCATTAATCACAGCACCACCGATATTTTATCGGTGTGTTTCCTCATTTCGAGGTTGTTTCCCCATTTCCGGGTAAAAAAAATGCAATGGCGGCGTTATCACACTAACGCGCCATTGCGTTGTAGTTCATATTACTCTTGTTTGTGGGAGAAGTCAAGAGGGGGGAGTTGCAGAATTCATGGTTTTTCTCCATATTTCTCTGGCTCACAGATTCTTTTCATCCTTCAACGCACATATTTTTTTAACCGTTAAACCAGAAATATCTGCAATTTCCTCAATCGTATACTTGCCCACTTGCAACATTTTGACGGCTGTAGCCATTTGATTTTCCAGTCTTCCAAGCTCAAGTCCTTGCTCAATCAGTTTATCCGACTCTAATTCCAGCACTTTTCCGCCCATAATTTCACCAATTCCTTTCTTTCAGCCTAATCACCCGGAACACCTGCTCTACAGCACTTTCCATATTTTTCTGTGCAGTCTGCGGATCCATGGCTTCTTCCAGAGTGGTCACCTGACGGAGGATTGGGAAAAAAGCGTCGATTCCAGCTTCATTACAAGAGGCAGCATCTTCAGTGACCGAGCCAGAAAAGGCAAGCACTGGCTTTCCATATTTCTTTGCAAGTCTGGCAATTCCGATGGGCGCTTTTCCCATAACGGTCTGGCCATCCAGACGACCTTCACCAGTGATTACGATGTCTGCATTTTTTATCTGATTTTCTATGCCGATTTCTTCCAGGACAATGCTTATACCTGGTTCCAGTTTTCCATGAAGAAAAGTACGGAAGGCAAAGCCAAGGCCTCCGGCTGCTCCGCAGCCTGGGTAGTTTGGATCATAATTAAATTTTCCCAATTGGGTTTTGGAATCTGCAAAATATTCTTCTGTTATCTTTGCATAGTTTTCCATCCACCCGTCCATCAGCTCCACCATCTCCGGTGTTGCGCCTTTCTGGGGGCCGAAGATATAGCTGCAGCCTTTTTCCCCATATAAAGGGTTGTCCACGTCACAGGCAATGCGGAAGCTGCATTCTTTTAATTCCGGAAGCAAATTTTTGCAACTGATGGAGGCAAGCTTTTCCACACCTTCTGCTCCAAATGGCACCTGTTTTCCACTTTTATCCAGAAGCTCTCCTCCCAAAGCCTGAAGCATACCGATTCCACCATCATTCGTTGCACTGCCTCCGATTCCGATGATAAAATTTCGGCAGCCTTTGGAAATGGCGTCTTTTATGACCTCTCCAACACCATAGGTTGTAGTGTTTATAGGATTCAGAAGTTCAGGTGGAACCAAAGTGATCCCGGCTGCACCAGCCATTTCTATAATGGCAGTCTTTCCGCACTTTTTCTCATTCTTGTAGCCACGTTTACTTTCTATTATAGAAGTATTTTCTACTACGGAAGCATTCTCTGAAACAGCCATCATCTCTTTTCCCACAAAATCAATTCTACCTGAACCGCCTATATTACGTTTCTCCCAAATTGCATATTCGCAGACAACCGGGGCTCCAAGTGGTCCAGTAACTGTCACATTCTCCAAGCTTCCCCCAAGTCCCTGGGCCAGTGCCCGCACTGTCCCTTCCCCGCCATCTGCCAGCGGATAAACCTTGGTCTTGGCTTCCGAATATACTTTCCGAATGCCTGCTGCGGCAGCTTCACCCGCTTCTATAGAACTCATGCTCCCTTTGAATGAATCAATTGCAATTACTACTTTCATGTTCTTTTCTCCCGTTTTTTCAAATACGATCTACCCTTCTATTTTTTCACTCCACAAATCCATTCCAATTGCAGAACTTCCTTCTTTTATCGTAATTTTATAATCAGAATCCACCTGAATATCATAGCCATATATGCTTTCTTTTCCCACTTCTGCATCTTTTTGATCCGCATAATAGGAAAAACCTACACGGTAGATATCCGGATGCAGGTCAATCTGAACATAACTATATCCCCGTATCCAGTCTTCTTCAAGATTTTTTTCATTGAGCAACAGCTGTGTTGCGTACTGTTCTGCCACATCCCCCTTGCTGGTTCCCATGGCATTTTCTATGGATCTGGCAGCAAAGCCATGTAAAGTCCACGCCGTTATCAAAATCTCCAGAACCACCACAACAGCAATAAGTACCGGGTTCTTTTTTTCCTTGCACATTCTCTTTACTGCAAATCCAAATGCGTATATCACAATCGCCAGATTCACCAGACATGTGATGAGACTTGCTTCCTGTCTATGTTGTTCCCAGAATCCGTCAGGAACCAGGAAAGAACATATTGTGAAAAATATGCCGGTCAGAGTGATTGTAAAAAATCCATAAATTCTTTTGCTTTCCTTATCTTCCCGATTCACCCACAGATAATATCCACTCACAGCAGCTCCCGCGCCAAGAAGCCCGGCAAATAACGCACTGCCAAGGTTTGCATGACCAGAGAATTTAAACACAGCCACAATGAGCAGAATTACCGGTATCGCAAGATAGCCTGCGATTTTATCCTGATGCTGTTGCTGTTTTCGTATTTCTTCCATTGATTGCATCATCTCAGTCACCTCTGCAGACGTGTATTTTTTCTCTGCTTTCTCTCTCTTTTCTGCCATCCCGTTTTTTTCTGCTGCTTCATTCATTTCTACTGTCCCATCTTTTTCTGCTGCCTCATCTTTTTTCACGTTAGCCCCTTCGGTTGTCTGCATTTCTGATCGCATCAGCTCCAAAAGCGATACATCCAGTGCCTCAGCCAATGGTTCCATTGTATTAATATCCGGAAATCCAAGTCCCCGCTCCCAACGGCTGACCGCCTTATCCGTCACTCCGACTTTTCCGGCAAGATCGGCCTGTGTCATATGATGCTCTTTTCTTCTTTCCGAAATAAATGCCCCAAACCTTTTTGCGTCCACTATATGATATCCTCCATAATTCTTTTGCGTTACTCTCTTATATACACTAAAATGTGGATTTTCGTCAATCGACGATTTGTTTACCTGGAAAAAAACGAAAAATTTTCTATAACTCTCTTGTATGTATTGACATTTTGATATCTAAATGATATCATATTTATATCTCGCAAAAGATAATTTTCATTATCAGGAGGATTGCTATGAAAGAAAAAGTTTTGGACAACAAGAAAAATGGTATGGGAATGATGGTGCTGTTTATTCTGCTCTATGCCGTGGCCGCAGCCGCTGTAATATTCGGCGCAGCCTTCGAACAGATTCCCCTTATGGTCATCGGTATCATCTGGGCTTCACTTGGATGGATCCCGTTCCTTGGCCTTAAAGTGCTGAAGCCGCAGGAAGCCCTTGTACTCACCTTATTCGGCAAATATGTGGGAACTTTAAAGAATGACGGTTTCTATTGGGTAAATCCTTTTTGTACAGCTGTAAACCCGGCTGCAAAGACGAGACTGAACCAGAGCGGTGACGTAGATGGAGGAAATGCCGCCAAATCCGTTCTCACACTGGCCACCGGAACTTCCGCTTCCACAAGCAGTACATATGTAAACAAAAAGATTTCCCTGAAGATCATGACCTTAAATAACAACCGTCAGAAGATCAACGACTGCCTGGGAAATCCGGTAGAAATCGGAATTGCCGTTATGTGGCGTGTAACAGATACTGCGAAAGCTGTTTTCAACGTAGATAACTATAAGGAATATCTTTCCTTGCAGTGTGACAGCGCGCTACGAAATATCGTGAGAATTTACCCTTATGACGTAGCACCCAATGTAGATACCACTGGGGATGGTGTAGCAGATGAGGGAAGTCTTCGCGGTTCCAGTGAAATCGTAGCCGGACGCATCCGTGATGAAATCCAGCAGAAAGTAGCAGATGCCGGTCTGGAAATTATTGAAGCCCGCATCACCTACCTTGCTTATGCACCTGAGATTGCAGCGGTTATGCTGCAGAGACAGCAGGCTTCCGCTATCATCGACGCAAGAAAGATGATCGTAGACGGTGCTGTTGGTATGGTAGAAATGGCATTAGAGCGATTGAATGAAAACAATGTGGTAGAACTTGACGAGGAGCGGAAGGCTGCCATGGTTTCCAATCTTCTCGTAGTGCTGTGCGGCAATCACGATGCCCAGCCGGTGGTTAATTCCGGCAGTCTGTACTAATGGCTGAAACCAGAGATACCCGGCCTAAGAAACAGATCCCGCTCAGGCTTTCTGCCAAGCTTTATGACCAGATTGCAGCCTGGGCGGAGGATGATTTCCGCTCCGTAAACGGGCAGATTGAATATCTGCTCACCGAATGTGTCCGCCAGCGCAAGAAAAATGGGAAATACGTTTCCGACACGATGGATAAACCGCCGGAACTGGATATCTCATGATTTCCAGCATAAAAAGCCCTTCTACTTGCCAAACCCACTATCGACAATTATAAAACAATACAAATTTTTCACATTTTAAACAAATCAGGGAGTACAGATGTTATAACAACAGTGCTGTACTCCCCGCTTTTATCTATTCGTGCACAGAGGGTAATGACTTTCTGAATGCTCTGAACACCAATTCTGTTTTGTATGGTATTTAACGCTTATAATTATAATTGTTAAGCTTATTTTCTTCGTTCTTTGTGTTAATTTATCTTTTGTATTTTAGTATTTCTATAATTCTATAAAATGATATATTACTTGCAATTTGCTTTCTCTATATGTATTTTTCTGTTTCGTTTTTCTATTTTGTTTTTCTATTACGTTTTTCTGATGCATTTTATATTTCATTTTTTCTGAGAGTATTTCTACAGCCATTCTTATGTATGAATGGTTCTGTCAATCACATACACAGCCTCTGCTTTATCGCGGTGATGTCTTTCTCATGTTTGTTCACGTAAAATAAAAGTCTTTCCTGCGTTTCCCATCTCTTTTGTTGTTCTTCCAGCTTTTGTAAAAGATTGGAATGATTCTCTGCTACAACCTGAAGCTTCCAGTCTGTAGTGTTCTCCACATGAAGCCAGAGTTCTTTTACACTTCTTTGCAATTCTGATACTGATGCATCCAATTCACATACATGCTTGTCTACGCTGCGCAAGTTCGCTTCCAGATTCTCAAAGCGCCTCTTGGTTTCGCTTTCGAAGTTGTCAACGCGAGTTTCTAAGCTGTCAAAGCGGCTTTCCAAATTATCGAAGCGGCTTTCCAACTTGTCGAAGCGGCTTTCCAAATTATCGAAACGGCTTTCCAAATTCCCAATCCGTGTCTCAATGGGCACCAGCAATCCTGCAATCGCCTGTAGATCTTCTTTCGTCAACATTTCTTTCACCTCCCGTATATTTAAGATAAAAAAAGTATATCAGCAAAATAATGTAAAAACAATACTTGAAGTACATTTTGTTCTGTGCTATAATCACGCCACGCATGATTTGCAGCAACACATTTCAGAACAGGAAAAAAGTCCACTGTCTGGGAATCCCCAAGGCAACGGACTTTAAAGCTTCTACTCACCTAATCTATATTTTCTATTACTTTCATATTCTTACCAACTGTGGAAATTTCACCAACACCCCATCTTTTTATTCCCAAGGTGCCTTTACGACTTCCTTCGCTTCAAACAGGTGCTTCATCCAGTCACCGGCAAGCTGAATCCAGCTCTCACATTCTGCCTGGATTCCATAGCCATTGGGGCATGCTGTTTCTGCAGTGGCAAGTCCCAGACCATGACTGCCCACTGGATAAATATGCAATTCTGCCGGAATATCCAGAGCGTGAAGTGCCTGGAAAAACAGCAGGGAGTTCTCTACCGGTACAGTATCATCCGGTGCTGTATGCCACAGGAAAGTCGACGGGGTATCCTTCGTAACATTATATTCCAGGGACAGGAATCTGCGTTTCTCTTCATCTGCATAATCCTCTCCCAGAACGCTTTCAAAAGAACCCTTATGTGCTTTCTCGCCAGAAGTGATTACCGGATAGCTGAGCATAAGCCCATTGGGGCGAAACTTTTCGGAGTCCATGCCCAAAGCTTCTGCAACAAAGGGCTTGTTCCAGAATACACCAAGGCTTGCCGCCAGATGTCCACCAGCAGAAGAACCCTGGACTACGATCTTCTCTGTATCAATATGCCATTTTTCTGCATTTTCACGGAGCATTGCAACTGCTGTAGCCAGCTGAAGAAGCGCCTCCGGGAAACGTGCCGGAGCAACGCTGTAGCGCAAAATCGCAGCATGATAGCCCATTGCCATAAATCTGACAGCAAGAGCTTCTGCCTCTCTGTCAGAAGTCATCTGATAGCCGCCGCCAGGACAGATCAGTACAACCGGTCTTTTTCTCTCCGGATCGATTTCAGGTGAATTGTCCAGGAAATATGTAAATAAATTTGCTTTAAACTCAGAATCTTTTAATTGAATCTCTATTTTTTCGTGAATCATTTCGCGAACCTCCTGTTGTATATATTTCGTTCATTTTATAATGTCAGGAATAACCAGCTTATCCCCTAAAGCATGTTTGGAAAAAAGCTTTCTGTAAGACGTGCGTCACAATTTTGGCGTGCAGTTTGCAATAATGCTTTTTCAAACAGGCTCTAATGCCATAATAATTTTCTTCCTATAAGAAATCAATACCTAAATAAAATTGACACCTGCTATTTCAAACACGCTCTAGTTCCCCATCTTCGTCCTGTCATACATCTCCCTGAACTCCGTAGGCGTACAATTATTCATCAGCTTAAACATCCTAAGAAACGCCGACAGACTGGAAAAGCCTGACTTAAATGCCACCTCCGTCACACTCACTCCCGGATCCTGCAGCAACGTTTTTGCAAATTCAATTCTCTTCTGATTCAAATACTTATAAAACGTAGAATCTGTATACTGCTTAAACAACCTGGAAAAATGATACTTACTGAATCCTGCCTGGGAAGCCACTCCCTCCAGGCTCAAATCTTCCGCAAAATGATTGTTAATATAATCTGTAACCAGGATAAACTTCTCCACATATTCCTTCTGCCTGCTGTTTGCTCCGTTTTCTTTCTGCTGTCCCGCTACAGTATGTGCATTTACACGCTGTCTTCCAACGCATGTAAGAATCTCAAGGAATTTCGAAATAATCATAGTTTCCAGATAGGGAGACTCACCGAAATATTCCTCTTTGATTTCCAGCATAAGCGTTTTTACTTTTTCATAAATCTGCGGATACCCCTCCGGTGTAATCAAAGTAGCCGGGGTTATAATCATAGTAAGCAAGTTCAGCTCCTTGGTAGAAATATTGTTCAGACACGGCTGAAAAATAATCCGCTCTCCGCTTTCCGGAGCAAAAAGCTCATGAAGCATACACGGACCGATAATCAGCACATCCCCCTCACGCAGATTGTATTCCTTTCCACCGCACAGTGCCTTATAGCCATTTACGATTGGCATAAGTACCTCGAAGGAGGTATGCCAGTGCGGTGGGTAATTCTCGTATTCATCATTATAATAGAGACAAACCTGCTCATCCTCCCGGAAATCTACTGTTTCATGTATTCCACTAAGCTTATGTATCATTCCCCCATGCTCCTTCCCTGTATATTCTTATTATAATGCTCCTGAGTTTCACCCTTTTACCAGAGCATGTTTGAATTTTCCCAACATATATCATTTTCCGACGGTCAGTATCAAATATTGTCATTTAGTTCTCAAATATTGCGTTTTTCAATATGTTTGTATTGTATCAAATGTTGCTTTTTTTATCAATATATAGCCAAATTTATATTTTAAATCTAAATAAGTATCGTTTATCTTTGTCTATATTGCATAATTTTCTATGTTTTAAATTATATACTTTGACATGTACTTGTTTTTGTACACTTTTAGATAGCAATAATTGATAGTAAACAAACAAGAATTAGAAAGAAAACCCAGGCAATCTCTGCTATAGTAAGAATTACCAAATACGAGACAACAAAATTTTAAAAGGAGGTTCACAATATGAACAAGAAACGGGCACTTTCAATATTAATGGCTGCAGCAATGGCAGCTGGAACACTGGTTACCTCTGTACCGGTTTATGCTGATGATGTTGAAGAAATCACATGGATGTTCTGGGATGACCTGGAAGCTACGGAAGATCTTATTTCCAAAGGTTACAAAGATGTCATTGATCGTTTCAACGAAGAGTACGATGGCAAATATCACGTAACTCCGATCACCACCAACCTGGAAGAGTATGATGGCAAGCTGAACGCACTGATCGCAGCCGGACAGACACCGGACGTTTACATCTGTAACCCTGGTCCAAACATGGACGTATATGTAAATGCAGGCGCAGCAGCTGATCTTACCGATATCCTTGAGAATCAGGAAGCAGACTGGTACGCATCCTTTACAGATGGTATTTTCGAGAGAATGACCTATGACGGAAAGATCATGGCAGTTCCTACCAACTTCGCAGCAGCCTGCGTTTACTACAACACAGAGATGTTCGCAGATGCCGGAGTTGAAGTTCCTACCACATACGACGAACTGATCGCTGCATGCCAGAAGCTTCAGGATGCTGGCTACACACCAATCTCCTGCTCCGCAGGTACCGCATGGTGCTTATCCATGATCGCTGGTTATCTGTGTGACCGCCAGGGCGTTGACCTCGCAGCTATCGCAGACCATACCGCTAACTGGACAGACGAGAACTGTATCGAAGCAGGCACCAAATTAAAAGACCTTTCCCAGTATTTCCAGGCTACAGCAGCCGGAGATTCCAACGACCAGGCTACAGCAGCTTTCTATAACGGCGAAGCAGCTATGCTGGTTCAGGGTTCCTGGGCAATCGCACAGATCAATGGTAACAACCCAGACTTTGAGTCCAAATGTGGTGTATTCCAGTTCCCTGGAATTGACGGTGCAAATGACCCGAACCGTATGATCGTTAAGACAGACAACCTGCTTATGAGCTCCACAACAGAGCATCAGGACGCAGCCATCGCTCTTATGAAGATGTTCACAGACGAGACAGCTCAGAAATACACAGCAGAAATCGGCGGCAAGTTCCCTATCATCAAAGACCTTGAAATCGACTACGACAAAGCTCCTGCACAGCTGAAATACGTTCAGGATATCATGGCCAAAGCAACTGGTACATTCGGATTCTACAATGAGTCCCTTGCATCTGTAGAAGCTGGTGACTGCTTTGATAACGCAATGGTTGACATCTTCCTTGGAAACCAGACACCTGAAGAAGCATTCCAGACCGTACAGACATTCTATGAGGAGAACGTTTGGGAATAAATCCTCCCTTATAAAAAATAAGTTATAAACCCAGGCACATGGCTGCCGCGGAACGGACTAAGGCATGTTCCGCGGCAGTCTTTTTACTAAAAAGGTTATCGCCAGTCAGCGAGCCCACCAAAATCAATACAATACTCATGCAGACAACGGCTTATTCTTTGCTATCATTCGGTTTTCTTTAGTAGTAAAACCGCACACATTTGACGGAAGGAGATATTATGGATAAAATTCTGCGCGACAAAAAAGCCATTTTCGTATTTATCGCCCCGGCGCTGATCATGTTCCTTCTGGTCCTGATCATCCCGACGATACAAATGGTTTACTACTCACTCTGCGATTACGCAGCACTTACACCCCCTGAATTTGTGGGATTAAAAAACTATAAGAAACTGTTTTTCGGTGATGCCACATTCCGTATTGCCCTGAAAAACTCCATCTTTTTCATGATCTTTTCAGCAGTCACACAGCAGATCTTCGGTCTTTTACTTGCTGTTATGCTCACCAACATCCCGAAAGGCCGCAACATTTTCAAGAACATTTATTATCTTCCATGCGTACTTTCCTCAGCAGCACTTGGACTTCTCTGGTCCTTCCTTTTCAATCCGAGAATTGGTATCAACAATCTGCTTGCAAAATTCGGCATTGAAGGACCTCTGTGGCTGATGGACTCTACCGGATTTATTGTACTTCCCATGTGGGTTATCGCATTTGTTGCCCTGTGGCAGTACCTTGGTCAGAACATGATGCTTTATATGGCACAGATCACCGGAATTTCCCGTGATATTTATGAAGCTTCCTATATAGACGGCGCGTCAAAGGTAAAAGCATTCCGCTATATCACCCTTCCGCTGATCAAACCAATGATGATCACATCACTTTCCCTGAACTGTATCGGTTCCCTGAAGTTCTTCGACCTGGTTTACAATATGACTCAGGGTGGTCCGAACCACAGAACAGAAGTCCTTGCAACTGAGCTTTACGCAGAAGGTTTCAACTATTTCAAATACGGCTACGCCAGCGCCATTTCCGTGGTGCTCCTGGTGCTCTGCCTGCTTGTAACCCTTCTGGTAAAGAAAGTCATCAAAGTTGAAACTTACGAGTCATAAGGAGGTGGGAAAATGAGTAACGTAAAAGTAAAAGCTCCGAAAAAGCCGGTAAAACCGGTAATCGTAGTGATTTATATCCTGCTGGTGATCCTGGCAGTTATTTATCTGGCTCCACTTCTGTGGATGCTGTCTGTATCTCTGAAAGATAACGCTGGTGTTATGTCCGCACCATTTTCCCTGCCAGAAGTATTTCATTTTGAAAACTATGCGCAGGCATGGCAGATGGGAAAACTTGGCACCGCCCTTATAAACTCTGTCATCGTCTGCGGCGCTACCCTGATTGTCAGTCTTTTCTTCGGCGCTATGGCAGCTTTTGCCATCGCCAGAATGCGCTGGAAATTATCGGAATTCATGCACACCTTCTTCCTCATCGGAATGATGGTTCCAGTACATTGTGTTCTGATTCCTCTTTTTGTAAGATTTGCAAAACTTGGTCTTACCAATTCCCAGGGCGGATTGATGATTCCTTATATTACCTTCTCCCTGCCAATGACCATTTTCCTGCTTACCGGATTTTTCCGTTCCATGCCAGGAGAAATGTTCGAGGCTGCTGCCATTGATGGTTGCGGAATCTACGGATGCTTTTTCCGGATCGCACTGCCACTTTGCAGAACCGGCTTCTTCGTATCCGGTCTGATGACCTTCATCAACAACTGGAACGAGCTGCTTCTTGCCATGGTATTTATTTCCGATCCTATGAAAAAGACACTGCCGGTTACACTGACCTATTTCGTTGGGCCTTACGCAACCAACTATGTGCAGATGTTTGCTGCGATCATTATCGCAATCGCACCTACCGTTGTTGTTTACTCACTGTTCAGTAACCAGATCGTAGAAGGTCTTACCACAGGTGCAGTAAAAGGATGATATGCAGCCCGAAAACTCACACTCGCTTTACAACGTAACCTGCTATTTACAGGTCACAAACCTTATATGACTCAATGTTTTACAGTCACCATGAATTCGCAACAATAGGAGAAACATTATGGATAGAAAAAAGGCTAGAAAAAAAGCGACCGAACTGGTCAGCCAAATGACCTTAGAAGAAAAAGCAAGTCAGCTGCGCTATGACGCACCTGCAATCAAACGACTTGGGATTCCTGCCTACAACTGGTGGAATGAAGCGCTCCACGGAGTTGCCCGTGCCGGACAGGCCACAGTTTTCCCGCAGGCAATTGGACTTGGCGCCACTTTTGACACCGAACTTCTGGGACAGATTGCAGATACCATTGCTACCGAAGGTCGTGCCAAATACAATGCATATTCCCAGGAAGAAGACCGTGACATTTACAAGGGGCTTACCTTCTGGTCACCAAACGTAAATATTTTCCGTGATCCAAGATGGGGACGGGGACATGAAACTTACGGCGAAGATCCTTACCTAACTAAAGAGTTGGGAGTCTCTTTTGTAAAAGGGCTCCAGGGCGATGGCGAGGTTATGAAAGCCGCTGCCTGCGCCAAGCACTTTGCAGTCCATTCCGGTCCGGAGGCCATCCGTCATGAATTTGACGCAATCGCAACTCCGAAGGATATGGAAGAAACTTACCTCCCGGCATTTGAAGCTTTAACCAGAGAAGCAGACGTGGAAGGCTTCATGGGTGCCTACAATCGCACCAATGGAGAGCCCTGCTGCGGAAGTCCTTCCCTTCAGAAAATACTTCGCGGCGACTGGGGCTTCCAGGGATATTTCGTTTCCGACTGCTGGGCCATCAAGGATTTCCACGAGCATCATATGGTAACCAGCACCCCGGCAGAATCGGCTGCATTAGCACTGAACAATGGCTGCGATCTGAACTGCGGAAACACTTATCTTCACATTTTGAAAGCTTATGAAAAAGGGCTGATCTCCGAGGATACCATCACGGAATCCGCCATCCGCCTTTTCACTACCAGATATCTGCTGGGATTATTTGAAGAAACGGAATACGACAAAATTCCTTATTCGGAGGTGGAGTCACCTGCCCATCTGGCGCTTTCCCAAAAAGCAGCTGAAGAAAGCTTCGTACTTCTGAAAAACAATGGGATTCTGCCTTTGAACAAAGAGAAGATCAAAACA
The DNA here is from genome assembly GCF_040924245.1 of Ruminococcus sp. J1101004sp1_RTP21198st1_B9_RTP21198_201120. Taxonomy (NCBI): domain Bacteria; kingdom Bacillati; phylum Bacillota; class Clostridia; order Eubacteriales; family Oscillospiraceae; genus Ruminococcus; species Ruminococcus sp. J1101004sp1_RTP21198st1_B9_RTP21198_201120. The sequence goes on from NZ_JBCOMI010000035.1 coordinate 16,140, forward strand.
GTTGGAATCGTTGGACCAAATGCAGACAGCCGTAAGGCTCTGGTAGGCAATTATCACGGTACAGCTTCCCGCTACTGCACGATCCAGGAAGGTATTCAGGATTATCTTGGAGATGATGTACGTGTACTTGCCTCTGTAGGATGTGACCTTTTCCGCGACCGCACCGAGCATCTTGCTTTTACTCAGGACAGACTTGCGGAAGCGAAAATCGTTGCAGAAAACAGCGATATCGTAATTCTCTGCGTGGGACTTGATGAAACACTGGAAGGTGAAGAAGGAGATACCGGAAACAGCTATGCTTCCGGCGACAAAGAGACCTTGCAGCTTCCACAGGTTCAGCTGGATCTGATGGAAGCCATGGCTGAATCCGGCAAACCAGTTGTCCTCTGCTTAATGGCAGGAAGTGACATTGATCTTTCTTATGCAGAAGAACATTTTGATGCAGTGATGGTTCTGTGGTACCCAGGTGCCGAAGGTGGAAAAGCCGCCGCAAGAGTACTGTTCGGAGATGTCTCCCCATCCGGCAAACTGCCAGTGACCTTCTACAATAGCCTGGAAGAGCTTCCGGATTTTACAGATTATGCCATGAAGGGACGTACTTACCGCTATATGGAGAATAAGGCTCAGTTCCCATTTGGATATGGATTGACTTATGGGAAGGTAGTAGTGACAGATGCAGTTGTCAGTGAAAACAGCGCAGCCGACATAAATGACACAAATGTTTCCGGCAAGGCAGGTTTCGAAAGCGGCACTAATACCACAGCAGCACCAGTTACAATCCAGGCCACTGTCACCAACCAGGGTACAATTGATACCCGGGATGTGGTTCAGATTTACATAAAGAATGCAGATTCTTCTCTGGCCGTTCCAAACCCGGAGCTTGCTGCTTTCACTCCTGTTTTCCTGAAAGCAGGCGAAACAAAAACCGTCACACTTTCCATTGCTCCAAAGGCCTTCACCGTAGTAGATGAAACTGGAGCAAGAACAGAGGACGGCAGCCACTTCCATATTTACGTTGGCTGTACACAGCCGGACAAGAGAAGTGTGGAACTTGCAGGTGTGAAACCAGTGGAAATTGAATATAGTAAATGATCTTTATAAGGCGAACGACTATCTTAGTCGTTCGCCTTATATTCATCTCAGTTTTTACTCAATATTTTCCTGTCCATAATAAGCATTTGCACCATGTTTTCTATAGTAATGCTTATCCTGAAGCTCCTGCGGAGCAGGTTTCACATCCGGATTAATCAGCTCGCAGCGGGAAGCCATCTTGGCAACCTCTTCCAGAACTACTGCATTATGCACTGCCTCGTGCGCATCCTTGCCCCATGTGAAAGGACCATGATTCTTGCAAAGAACAGCCGGAACAGCCTCATAATCTCTCTTCTTGAAATAGTCGGCAATGAGAATACCAGTATTCTTCTCATAAGCTTCCGCAATCTCACTCTTATCCAGATTACGGACGCATGGAACCTCACCGTAAATATAATCAGCATGAGTGGTTCCATAGCATGGAATTGCGCGGCCGGCCTGTGCCCAGCTGGTAGCCCAAGAGGAATGAGTATGTACGATTCCACCGATCTTCGGGAAAGCATTGTACAGAACTACATGAGTGGGTGTATCAGATGATGGGTTATATTTACCTTCTACTTTATTACCTTCCAGGTCTACAACTACCATATCTTCCGGTGTCAGTTTCTCATATTCCACACCACTTGGCTTGATTACGAAAAGACCTTTTTCACGATCAATTCCACTTACATTTCCCCAAGTAAAAGTAACCAGGCCGTATTTCGGCAGGTCCATATTTGCTTTGTAAACTTCTTCTTTTAATTTTTCAAGCATAGCTGTATCCTCCTTTTTACACACGCAAATACGCATTTTATTCTTCAGATGTCTGGTTACATCTCACAAAAAGCTTCCGCTATCTTTCCATTCCCCTTGTCTATCAGAGCTCCTGCATTCTTTACCACAGACATCATATTAAACATAATATAGCACTTGTGCGGATGTATTTCTACTTGTATCTTATATTTTTTTGTATCTGTTGCTATTGTTGTTACTGTTCACTGGTAACGTTCCGCGAGGTGTTTTTTGTGAACAAAGTTCACAGAAAACCCGAGAGTTGCGGCGCGAAATCATGCAAAGCATGATTTCTGTGCATCGCGAAGCACGTTACTGTGAACGGAGTGAACAGTAACCTATTGTTGTTACTGTTCACTAAAGCATGTTTGAAAAAGGCTTTCTGCAAAATAGCTGAGCTTCCGCCCTGCCTACTCATACAACGGAATCTCATAGCCCCAGGATTTCCTGATTCCATCCATGATCCCCATCACACGCACAGTCTCATCATGAGGCATTTCCAGACATTCCTTTTCGCCCTGTGCGATTGCTCTGGCGCAGGCCTCAACCTCATACTCATAGCCTGTGATCTGTGCCGGCGGCAAATAAACTGCAACCTCCTTATGCTCCTTGTCAAACACTGTGATTTTCTCCGGATTATTAATATTCTGCACCTGAATATAACCTTTGGTTCCAAAAATACTTCCCATTCTGTCAGAAATTTCACGGGCACCACACTGCAAGGTAGCCATACGGTCGCCTTCAAATACCATAGCAATAGTATCCAGCATATCCACACCTTCACGGAAAATAGCAGTTGCCTGTACATCCTTTAACTTATCCCCAAGAACCATGCTTGCGAAATTAATGGTATAAACACCAACATCCAGAAGCGCACCGCCTGCCAGCTCCGGCTTACGGATACGTTCCACCTCACTGATGGCATAGTTCAGATTGGCAATAACAGCTGTCACTTCACCGATCACACCGCTTGAAATAATATCATCAATCATCTTTCTGGATGGCATATATCTGGTCCAGATTGCCTCTGTGATCAGCAGGTTTTTCTCTTTCGCCAGGGCAAAAAGCTTTCTTGCCTGGTCTGCATTTACGGTAAACGCCTTTTCACAAAGCACATTTTTTCCTGCCTCCAGGCACATCTTTGCATGAAGATAATGATGGGAATGAGGGGTTGCAATATAAACCAGATCCACCTGTGGATCTGCAAGCATTTCCTCATAAGAGCCATAAGCCTTGGAAAAACCATATTTCTCGGCAAAGGCCTGCGCCCGTTCAAAGCTTCTGGCTGCCACTGCGTAATTCTCCACATCCTTCATTCCAGCTACCGTTTTCGCCATCTGAACTGCAATTCCTCCAGCTCCAAGTATTCCAATTTTCATTTATGTAAACCGCCTTTCTAATAAAATTTCCTGTTTCGCCATTCTCAGCTGACTTTCCTGTATGGAGATGTCGCTAAAGCGATACAGTTATTTCGCTCACATGATATTCATATAGTCGCATCTCATGCAGACATAAACTCTACAATCGCATAAGGTTCGCCATTCTCCGTGGAAAGCGCAACCGTAACCTTTCTCATTTCCAGCTTCACTGCCGGATAAAAAACGTCTCCAAGCAGTGCCTGCTTCTTATATTCTGCCCTCATCTGTCGGATCACAAAGCCTTCTGGCAGATAATCTGCCCCCATGCGGATATACTGGCAATTATTAACATGGTGATGGGTGTCCAGATGATGTTTCTGTATTGCAAAAGGCTCCTGGGCTTCCATCCCTTCCGGAAGTGCGATCTTACGGGGCGCATAATCCATCTCCAGCTTTTCATCCAGTTCGTATCCTCTGATGTCTTCATCTGTAAGTCTGGCAGGCAGACCGGTCTCTGTATCAATATTGGTCCAGATACTATTTGCATAGGATAAAAGCTCTCCATCTTCTGTTTTCAGAGTGAAGTTACGCATTCCAAGAAAACCTTTGAAACCATATGGCGCCGTTGATGCCACAATTGTCTCTCCCAATCCCGGATAGCGGTTCACCACAATCTGCCAGGATGACAACACCCAGGCTCTCTGACGTTCCTCCAGCACTTCCATTCCCTGCCCTATTTCCTCAGATTGAAAGGTGCAGCAATCCTGATAATAATTCTGAATTCCAGGAAGAGTCAGGCAGCCATCCTCGCCTATTTCACTGTATCTGACACGGCCTTTAAAACTGTAACTCATGTTATGTCAATCTCCATTCTAGAGCCTGTTTGAAAAATCATTCCCGCAATCTCCCACAAATTGTGACGCACATCTTGCAGAAAGCCTTTTTCAAACACGCTCTAATTTCTTGTCCGCGAATTTTACTTCATTATATAACAAATCCATCAATAAAGATATGAAAATGTAGATTTTTTTTGTGAAAATCCTCTTGATTCTGCACTCTTTACCATGTACAATAAAGATATAAAAATAAAAACAGCAAACGCTTATATATGTCCATAATCTGGTTGGACGTTTCTACCAACTACCCTAATAGTTGTCTATAAGCTGCATGCGAAGAGGTATGCAGGTATGGCATTTTCCGGGTGGTTTTTTTATTGCTGAATCAGCCCGAAATCACATTTTGCATGTTTCCGGCAGTACGTTCTCAGCCGCAAACTATCCCGGAACTTTACTTTACCTCGCCTCTGGCAGAAAGGATGGTCTGATATGAAAAAAGATTTGTTTGCTTTGAAAGGTACAATTTGTTACAGCAAGAATCAGAAAGAACTTGTTTTTGCAGAAAACTCTTATGCAGTCTGTGAAAACGGGCTCTGTGCCGGTGTTTTTTCCCAGCTTCCAGAGGAATATAAAGATATTCCTGTAAAAGACATGGGTGATCGACTGATCATCCCAGGATTCACCGACCTTCATCTGCATGCTCCCCAGTACGCTTACCGCGGAACCGGCATGGATCTGGAGCTGCTGGACTGGCTGAACACCATCACTTTCCCGCAGGAAGCCAAGTACGCTGACCTGTCCTATGCGAAAAAGGCTTACTCCATTTTCGTGGATGACTTAAAGCACAGCTTCACCACCAGAGCCTGCATTTTCGCCACCTTGCACCGTCCGGCAACGGAGCTTCTCATGGACATGCTGGAGGAAAGCGGTCTGGCAACTATGGTTGGAAAAGTAAATATGGATCGCAACGGAGCACCGGAGCTTCAGGAGAAAAGCGCACAGGCTTCTGCACAGGATACACGCCAGTGGCTGGAAGAGATCAAGGGACGTTACGACCACACCTACCCAATCCTAACCCCACGTTTTACCCCATCCTGTACGGATGAGCTGATGACCGAGCTTGGAAAAATCCAGAGGGAATATCACCTTCCGGTTCAGTCTCATCTGTCTGAAAATTTCGGGGAAATTGCATGGGTAAAGGAGCTTTGCCCGACCAGCAGATTTTATGGAGATGCGTATGACATGTTCGGGCTGTTTGGAACAAAACCCGCATTCAATACTAACGAGGCTGATTTCGCTTCCGCATCCGGCCTTAATACCACTGATAACACAGCAGCTCATATTTCATCTGATGGTGCCAGCGTCTGCCCTACCATCATGGCACACTGCGTCCACTCTACTGACGAAGAGATCCAGATGATCAAGGACCAGGGCGTTTACATCGCCCACTGTCCGGAGTCCAACACAGACATTGCTTCCGGAATCGCACCTGTCCGCCTCTATCTTGATATGGGACTTCATGTAGGACTTGGCACCGATGTTGCTGGAGGTTTTTCTCTCTCCATGTTCCGTGCTATGGCAGATGCCATCCAGGTTTCCAAGCTCCGCTGGCGCCTGATGGATCAGACCCAGGCCCCGGTTACTCTGGAAGAAGCCTTCTATATGGCTACGATCGGTGGTGGCTCCTTCTTCGGAAAAGTCGGCAGCTTCGAAAAAGGCTATGAATTCGACGCCATGATCCTGGACGACAGCAACATCCGTCATCCCCAGGAAATCTCCACCCGTGACAGACTGGAAAGGCTTGTTTATCTGTCCGACGACCGCAATTTGGTTGGGAAATATGTACAGGGACGGAAAGTAATTTAAAAAGCTAAAAAACCTCTGGTCAGGAAATCAATCTTCGACCAGAGGTTTTTCCTTTTGCTCGTTGCTCGCGTAAATTATTCTGTCCCCAGATACTCCCGTATCCGCGCCTCATTCATATTCTCCCCGATCACGATCACTACTTCCTGTCCTGCGGAAATAGGCTTCAGGGAAAATTCTTTGCGGGTGGCGTTTAGTTCCAGCCAGATATTGTCAGTGGATGCTTTCTGAGCGGAGCCCGAATTCATTTTTTCGTTTTCGGTTACCGCGGCAGCACTTTCTTCTAATTTCACAAAGCCCTTAATTCGGAAAACATCCCCACATTCCGGATCATCCAGGATCTGATGCGCCGCTTTCTCCAACTGTGTCTCGGAAATCTTCAGCTCCATAAAATACAATGACTGGAACCCTTCTTTCTCATCAAAACACTGTTTCTCGAAATCTTCCATCACATACCCGCTGTTGAAAATCCGCTGAAAATCCTCATCTGTAAACGTTTCCCAATCCTTATTCAGTATCTCATTTTCCGTAAAACGTCGTTTGCATTTCACACTTTCCAGTGCGCGATTCAGATGTTTCACAGTTCCGCTGATTTCTTCCCCGGATGCCTCCTGACTCTTGCTTAGAACAATACAGCCTGCATCAGCTGCCTCTGAAGCCAGAATATACTCTGCCTGTGGCTGCAGCTTCTCCTCCAGTCTGGCATCCAGAATGGTAATCACATTTCCAATCTGATACCACTTATCCAATGGCTCTTCATAAAGGGCATCGAAAAACTCATCCACATCAAAAATCCCGGAAGGCTCAATGAGAACCCTGTCATATCCGCACATTCCCATTGCGATCAGCTTGGTCTTGAAACGTCTTCTGTGGCAGTCCGCATCACATCCACCTGAAACCATTTCCAGCTCGCAGTTCTCACCTTCCAGGTCATGAAGCAGCATCATATCCACATTCACTGCACCAAAATCATTCTCCAGAATTCCAATATTCTGCCCCTGGCTCATCAGCCATGCAGCATATTTCTTTATGAAAGTCGTTTTTCCCGAACCAAGAAAGCCTGTAATCAAATCAACTTTAACCATTTTTTAATCTTCAACCTCATTTTTCAATATAAAGCTGGCCTGGAACCTGTTGCCGACCGCTTCGAAGCGACTGGCTCCGCCGTGTTTTTCGCAAAGTTTTTTCATGGAAAGAATGCCAATTCCTTCCTGTTTGTTTTGCCGTTTTTTTGAGTAAATTTTCCCATTTTCCTGGAATAATATTCCGTCAAAAGAATTGTCTACCGTAATCAGAAGCATGTCGTGTTTCTTCTCCGTAGCAACTTCAATAAAGCGTTTTCCGTCATACTGACCGGCGGCAGTCACCGCATTATCCAGGGCATTGCCCAGAATCGTACAAAAATCAGTGTCCGGAATAGCAATATCTTTCAGATAGCAGCATACGGAAAACTCGATATTTTTCGCCCTGGCAATACAGCCGTAATGATAAAGGACGCCGTCTGCCGCGGCGTTTCCTGTATATGGAATTGTTACTTTTCCCATCTCTTCCAGTTCCAGATCATCACAATATCCCCGCAAGCCCTCCATATCATTTTTATCAAGAAAACCTTTAATAGCAGCTACCTGATGACGGAAATTATGGCGTGCTTCACGTTCTGCCAGAACCTGCTCCGTGAGCGCATGATAGTAACCTTTCTGCTGATCGATCTGCCGGTTCAGTTCTTTTTCATTTAGAAAATGCTGCTGATCATAAGACACCGCAAAGCAAATCAGCAATGTGGCGACGCCGATCAGACATTTACTCAACATTTGTGGAAAAGTGGTAGTGTAGACATCCACTCCTTCTGAAAAAATACTGGAAAAAAACATGGCAATAGGAATGAACCATAAGGTCTCCCAATAATTTTGGCATTCAATTTCAAGGAATGGTGTTACGGTATAACGGAGCAGGCTGCTAAGCAGCGGATATAGAAGCGCATACACTACAATTGCAATTGCGCTGGTTTCTGCAATTCCAATCGCATTTCCCTGCATTCCCAAAAGTGAACTGACATAAGCTCCGATTGACAGTGCAATCATGACAATATCTGCCACAATTCCAAATACAAACAAATGCACCTTGGTGTATCCAGGGACAAGCCAGATATTTACAGCAGCCATTACAATACAGAAAGCAATAAGATTTATCTTATAAAACGGCACGTCAATTTTCCGGTAATTTCCCACCCACATGCAGATTCCGAAGTCCACAGCCAGACCAATTGCATAGATTACAGTCAGTCTGATCCTGTCTTTATCTGAGATTTTTTCGTGAAACGGAACAATTCGCAGGATCAGAGTGGGGACATGAGCCAGGATACAGAGAAGACTTACAATCGCGATTATAATTGTATTTTCCATATATTTTTACCTCGTTTTAAAGTACTCCATGGGACGGTCCGCCTCTCCGTTTTTCTTCTCCATCCTCTTTAACTCCGGCAATATAGTCAGCAGCATTGTAACGAAACAAAGGCTTCCGCCAATTACATTAGATACCGGCTCTGCCAGGAATACTCCGTGAGTTCCCATTTTAAACACGTAGGGAAGCAGGTATGTCAACGGAACTACAATAAAAACTTTTCTCAAAAGCGAGAAGAAAATGGCCTGTTTTTTCTTATTTAAAGACTTGAAAACAGTCTGTCCAATGTACTGCAGATCCATAAAAATAAAGGCTGCAAAGTAGGTTTTCAGTGCCGGAACTGCATCCTTTATCAAGAGCTTATCGGAGCTGAAAATGGCAATCAGATAATCCGGAACAAAGATAATCACGTTCCACATTACTGCTGTATAAACCAGAACCATTACTGCCAGAGTGACCATTGCCTTGCGGACAAGCTTCGGTCTTTTTGCCCCATAATTATAGCTCAGAATAGGTGATGTTCCTTCATTTATAGCATAAATCGGCGTCTCTACCATCTGACGGACACTGGATACGATAGTCATAACGGATATGTAAACATCCCCTCCGGTGACCCCCAGAACATTGTTGCAGCAGATGGTTACCAGGCTGTTTGTCAGCTGCATAATGAAGCCTGCAGTACCAAGACTGACAATGTTTTTTGCATTCTCTTTGCAGCTTTTCAGCTCTGTTTTTTTCAAAAGCCGAGCTTTCATTTCCGCTCTTTTTTCAAGAAAAAGTAGTACATAAGCAGCTGATAGGAACTGGGAAAGAACAGTCGCAATGGCAGCTCCTTTGATTCCGAAACCAAGCACAAAAATGAATAATGGATCCAGGATCAGATTGGCGACTGCACCAATTGCTACAGAAAGCATGCCAGTTGTCGCGTATCCCTGTGCATTGATAAATGGGTTCATTCCTGTGGCGATCATGGATGGAACCGTTCCGATCAGGTAGATCATCATGTAGGGATATGCATAAACCAAAGCATCCTCAGATGCTCCAAAAAGTACCAGCAGAGGTCTTGCAAAAAGCATACCTGTTATCATCAGAATGATCCCGCTTCCGCACACCATAGTAAAGGAAGTATTCATCACCTCCTGCGCTTTCTGGTTGTCTTTCTTGCCCCTGTTTATGGAAAAAACAGGCGCGCCACCACTGCCGAACAGATTGGCGAAGGCAGTGATAATCACGATTAGCGGGAAACATAAGCCGACTGCGCCAAGCGCCGTAGTTCCCACTTCAGGGATTCTGGCGATATAGATTCTGTCTACAATATTATATAAAAGACTGAGTATCTGCGCCACCAGCATGGGGATTGCAGCGCTGAAAATGTTTCTGGTTACCGTGCCATTTTCAAAATCAATTCGTTTCATTTTGTTTCACAACTTTCTTTTTAATTCATATTTTTATAATACTCTTGTTCTGTCAGTACAAATTGTTCCATTTCTTATGGAAATCTGGTAATCTTCGACATTCAGACAGTCCCCATTTTAGAAGGTTGTTTTTATGCAGAATGGGTTACTGCTGCGTAGGGCATCCTGGCCGGAAAGTGTCTTCTAACTCCAGTTTTCCGGTGCCTTTAAGTGTAAAAACTCCTGTCTCATGATATAATTTCTCCTGAAATTGTTTGAACTTTATAGGTTTATTTTGCACATTACGTGGAAAAATGTCAAGAGAAAAGGGACTATAACAGATGAATGTCACTTCATACGCAGCACGCATCTATTACAGTCCCTTATATATTCTCTTGTTACATTAATTTGATCCGCCTATTGCTTTTTCGATGTTTGAAGATCCAGCTTCTACAACTTCCATACCCGATTTATCCCCTTTAAAGCCACTATAAATACGTGAGTAAAACTGCTCCTTTGCAAACCCGACTTCTATAACAATCCAATCCCAGCCTTTCTCCTTATCGTTTCTGCTTTTAATTTTCAGAGTATCACAATTTAAACCGGCCTCCTTTAATACGGCTTCAACACCAGTATTATACGACTTCCAATTATTGCTTTTTACACCGTTTACTGTAACTCCGGAATTTGCTCCACAATAGATACTTTTTTCATTTAACATATCTGAAGTATATGCGTCTGGCAGTTCACTTGTGCTACGACATATCACAACCCAGACACCACAGCCTGAATTTTCTTGTCCTACAGCTTTCTTTGGAATATCCATTCGTCCTTCATTATATGCATTCGTCAATGCCGACTTAATAATTCGCGCATTTTGCATATCCACTGCCCTGCGTGCTTTTTCCAGCTGTCCATTAAAAATCGGGATTGAAACAGCAACCAATACCGCAATAATTGCAACTACAATCAATAGTTCCGCTAGTGTAAAACCGTTTTTGCTTCGGTATTTCATACAAGACCTCCCCATAACGCAAACAAATATTACATCTTCTTTATTACAATCTTTTTGCTTATGCCTCGTTTTACAAAAACCGTTTTGTAGCTCTTTGCCTTTTTCCTGGGGACGTAGATTTTCATCCTGGATGGAGTGCCTTTGAAGGCATTGGAGCCTACGTATTTGGCTTTCAGGCGGGAGGTGTAGATTCTCATTTCGTTTAACTTCTTGCAGCCATAAAAGCTTTGTTTTCCGATCGCTTTTACTGAGCCGCCGATTTGTACGTAAGAGAGTTTCGTGCACTTATAAAAGGCATAGCTCTTAATCTGGATTACATTGTTTCCTATAATAGCCTTTTTCAGGTATTTATTGCTCTTGAATGCTTTGGAGGCTATTGAGGTTACTTTGTAATTCGCGCCCTTCAGGTTTACGCTGTCTGGAATTGTGACAGTGCTTACCTTTTTCTTTATCGGTTTTATATATTCTACCGTGTCTGTGGCGGTAACTTTATAATATCCGTTTGTCGCTGGATGTTTCACTGTTGTGCCCACTTTATATCCAGTCGGCGCAGGTGTGTTTGTCGGCGTTGCTGTTGGCACCGGCGTGTTTGTCGGCACTGGCGTGTTCGTCGGCACTGGCGTTGCCGTTGGTACTGGCGTGTTTGTCGGCACTGGCGTGTTCGTCGGTACTGGCGTGTTTGTCGGCGTTGCCGTTGGTATTGGTGTGTTCGTCGGTACTTGCGTATTCGTCGGCACTGGCGTGTTTGTCGGTACTGGCGTGTTCGTCGGTACTGGCGTGTTCGTCGGCACTGGCGTGTTTGTCGGCGTTGCCGTTGGTATTGGTGTGTTCGTCGGTACTGGCGTATTCGTCGGCACTGGCGTTGCCGTTGGCACTGGCGTGTTCGTCGGTACTGGCGTGTTTGTCGGCGTTGCCGTTGGTATTGGTGTGTTCGTCGGTACTGGCGTGTTTGTCGGCACTGGCGTGTTTGTCGGCGTTGCCGTTGGTATTGGTGTGTTCGTCGGTACTGGCGTATTCGTCGGCACTGGCGTATTCGTCGGCACTGGCGTGTTCGTCGGCGTTGCCGTTGGTACCGGTGTGTTTGTCGGTACTGGCGTATTCGTCGGCGTTGCCGTTGGCACCGGCGTATTCGTCGGTAAAACAACCAACTTCGGAATTTCCTCTTCGCGTTTGCTCTGGCACACAGTACAGGTATATGTCTTAATTCCTGTACTCGAAATGGTAGCCTCTTTCGTTATAACTCCGGCATCCCAGGTATGCGTATGCTCAGTTTCCCCGGAACCACCCTGCGTTTCATCGTAAAAAACAACTGTAACCGTATATGTTATCTTCGTTACGCCATCTGGCGCTGTCAGAACATACTGTACCGAATTTGTAAAATCATGAGATCTGCCACTGGTAAACTCATCTGCCACCGCTGTTCCTGTACCAGAACCATAATCAATATTCGGTGCCAGCCTGGTAACATTAGTTCCTTTTGGCAACCGCAGCGTAATCTTACGGTTCTCATTATCAATTTCCCCAACAACATCCTCTTTTAACTGGGAATTAAACGCCTTGTTAAGTACAAAACTATAAAATCTTGCCTCATTAGAAGCCGTAACTATAATTTTTATTGTAACTGGCAAAATTGTCTTTGTTCCTGTATCCACAATTTTATACTGTGACTCATAAATTCCCACTGGTGCAGTGACAGTCCCGGAAAAAGTAAAATATTTACTTCCATAAGAGCCTCCGCCAGGAACCGCAAAGACAGTTAAACCAGCCGGTAAATTCTCAGAAACAACCTGAGTTTCATACTTACCACTTCCACCTGTAACAAAGCCTGAATATATCCACTGCTCTTTTCCAGTTCCTGTAACCGCGTACAGCTCAGTATCTGTAATCGCCAATGGTTCTGTTACGCTCATTATTCCAAGCACAGCGATCACGGCACCATATTCTCCCGGCAGCTTATCAGACGCATAAGCAATAAGATCTTTTCCATTATCTGATGACTCTATTATTCTGCCATTATCAACAATTGCCGATGAACCGCTTCCACTTCCAAGCGCCAAATGTATTCCATAAGTATTCAGATCAGCCCCTGTAATAACCGGCGATACTTTTCCATTGCTATATGTAATCTGAAGCTTCACTCCAGTCAGATTGAGTTTATCTCCAGCTACATAATTCAGTTTATCAGGAGCTGCAAGCATAGTCAAAGCTGCTGGTGCATTCGCTGCAACCGTAATCGCCCACGGTATTTTTGCTCCGAAGTAATCAAAAGTAACCTGAGTATCCGAGGTTTTCAGTGGGCCTGTTTTGTCATAGGTAAATCCACTGTAAATATAAGCTGCACGGCCACCAATCGTTGCATACATACTGGCTCTGGATGGATTGAATACATCTCCTTCCACATAAGATTTCTTCGGCTGTCCTGATATTACAATACTGCTGATATCACTGGTTTTCGGCGCGACAACTTCCATTGAATAGACAACCTGTTTTCCCTTATATTCTACATAAACATGAGTAGTTCCTTCAGCAGAACTGTCAAATCCGCTTATCATATCGGCTTTAATCTCAGAATAAGTTGTACCATTTATCAAAAGCCTGCCCCAATACCACGGTTTTTCTCCCACGTAACAGGAAGTCCAGTTGTTTTTTACCTCCAATGAAGTAATCTCCGGATTCTCCACCCGCTCTGGCAAACCATCCTCTGAAATCTTCCAGTCAGTTCCAAACTCCCAACCCACGTAAGATTTGGAATCTTTCATCTGTGCCTCTGTGAGAAGTCCACCTGATCCAATGGAAGCAGCAGTTCCGCCGACAAGATTCCCCTCTCCACTCTTTCCATAACAGTTCATCACATGTCCGCTTAAACCGTAAGAAGAGCTGAGTACATTATCAGCAGCAGTTCCGCACATCTGTCCTACACAGTTGTTTGTCGCAGTTACTGTGATTTTTCCTGCATGAAGGCATTCTTTGAGCACACCGCCCATGCCCCCAAACTTCTGGATTTCTCCCGTAATTCCGCCCACATAGACCGGATATTCGTTTCCGTTTGTCTGGGTAACACGAATCGTACCGGTGCTGACACACTTGCTTATAGTACCAATGTTCAGACCTGCAATTCCACCTACCCAGCTTTTCATAGGAGCCATTATCAAATTAACATTCAGCTTTGATGTGCAGCCAAAAATAATTCCGGCAAGTGCATTTTCACCTGCAATTCCGCCAAATTCCGGATATACAACAGCTCCGTTTCCGCCCATATATCCGCTAATCATTCCTGTCACCATACAGTCTTCAATATTTCCTTCATTGTACTGTGTGATGACGCCCTGCACGTTCTGCATATCATCATCAAAATCTGCAACTACGCGCAGATTCCTAATTTTTCCCTGATTCATGGCTATCAGAGGCTTCTTCAATCCATAGATCGTATGTCCGTTTCCGTCCAGCGTTCCACCAAAATAAGAGATGGTAAAATTAATTCTTCCCTGTGTCTGGATATCTGAGGTCAGCTGATAATATGCGCCCTGATTTTCCTCGATCAAATTCAGATCATCCAGAGAATCAATCTGATAAGGACTGCTGCTTGTACCATTTCCGCCAGCTGGTTTCACAAATGAAGTCCGGCTTCCTATTACACGATAAACAATTCCGCTTTCCCCATCAGATGGGACTGTAAATTTTCCATCCTTCAGTTTCACAAGGATCGCGGAAGCTGCCGGAATGGAATATTTTGAGCCACTGTCTCCGGAAAATACCGGAAATGCAGATGCCTTTTTTGCCGCTATCCGATCGCCTGGAAAACTGTATATACCAGAAGCTTCTCCTGCTGCCACAGCTGTATAAAAATCTGAAAGAAGTGTTTTAAACGGAATTCCTGTTACCTTCTCCAGATAAGCTTCACAGGTAAGGGAGGAAGCATCTACTGTATAAAATCTCGGCAATACAGCCATAGGCTCATAGCTTCCTGCCATACGGTCAATTACGTATCTGACAAACAGGTATGGCATTCCATAGTCCTGGGCAATATCATCGCGATAACTCTTATACATCAAGGAAGAGCCGTTACGAATAGCGGTACTTCCTGCAATTCCGTTCATCCAGCCATTTGTGTCCGTACCGCCCCACAGATAATCCATGACCGTTACTGCAAGACCTTCGTTTATCCACATATATTTCTCGGAGGCATTGAATTTTGTTTTCAACCAGAATACTGCGTGCTGTCCCTCGTGAACCAGCAGACCGTTTCTTCTGGTCATTTCACCGGAGACATAGGATGCTGCCACCGGAGTGTTGATATGGATTGCTGTAATTCCCTCATCATACTGAAACTGACCACTTGCGCCGCTTAAGGTTTCCAGCACAATAGAGAGCTTGCCGGATCCATCTTCCCAGGGAAGATCGCCTCCTGCCAGTGTTTTCAGGATTTGATAGGGCTGTCTGTCATAAATACTCGCCATGTCTGATGCTATGAGAGATGTTTTTCCAGCGGCATCATAATCCGCTTTCATATTTTTGTCCATCCAGATATAACAATGTTCACCAATCCCAATGCATATATAGGTCTTGCCGCTGCCATTGCTTCTGTAAATATATTTTTCTTCTCCTATTGCATAAGTGGTAGTCGCTGCCTGGACGGATATACCATCGTCAGTCTCATCTGCTGATGTAATGGACGAAATAGCGCTTTTTTCATTCAGCGCAGTGACTGAGCGGGTGCTCCCTGCATTCAGCCCGGCCAGGCTTTGAGCTGCGGGAAGCTCACTTCCACTTGAAACTGACGCAGTACTTCCACTGTCATCAAAGATCAGTGTGCCTGTACTCCTCGAATCAGATGTATCCGTATTAATAATCACTGCATACTCCCCAGTAAGTGTTTCCCCGGCCTTTCCCTCTGTCACTGCAGCAAAAACATTTACAACGTCCAGTATTCCCAGAAGCAGAAGACAGATTCCCACACACAGACCAATGGATTTTCTTTTTTTCATACACTCCTCCTGTAAAAAATTTCCTTTCCTACAGTTTACCATTTTTACAGTTTGTACACTATGTTTTTTTCTGCACTTTTCTGATTAATTTCAACAAAAAATGAGGCGAATGTATCGTTTCCGCTGATACATTGCCCCATTTAGACTTACTTTATTTTCTTATTAAATTACTCTTCCTCAAACTCCAGATCCTTACGGCTCATCTCCTCGATCAGCTCTCTCTTCACCTCAAAAAGCTTCGGAGAAAGATCCACATAAACCTTCTGTGGGTTGGAGAATCGTCTGGACTCGTCCCAGAGAGTGCTCTGTTCCTTCTGGCAGATTGCGCGAAGTTCCATTACTGACGGAGACGTATAAACGCGTTTTCCCTCCTTAATAACCGGAACCAGAAGCTCACGCACCTCGTAAGTGCCGCCCAGAATCTTAGTTTTTTTCCAGGTGTCAACCGGGTCAAATACTACCATAGTTTCATCTGGGTTCAGTTTCTCGTCAGCAAGACAGATCAAATCAGCTTTAATCTTGCCTGTGGACTTGCTGTAAATACGATATACTGTCTTATTTCCAGGGTTTGTTACCTTAGCTGTATTCTCCGAAAGCTTGATCTTCGGAACAAATTCACCTGTCTCAGGATTTTTCACTGCTGCCAGCTTGTATACACCGCCAAAGGCCGGGTTATCATTGGCTGTAATAAGTCTTGTTCCAACGCCCCAGGAATTAATCTTGGCATCCTGTGCTTTCAGGCTCTCGATGAGATACTCATCAAGGTCACTGGAAGCGGAAATGGTAGCGTCATCAAATCCGGCTGCAGCCAGCATCTTATATGCTTCCTTGGAAAGATAAGCAAGGTCACCGCTATCGATACGGATACCATATTTTTTCAGCTCAATGCCTTCCTCCCGCATTTCCTCAAATACACGGATTGCATTGGGAACACCAGATTTCAGCACGTCGTAAGTGTCTACCAGAAGGATACATGCATCTGGGTACATTCTTGCGTATGTCTTGAATGCAGTGTATTCATCCGGGAAGCTCATGATCCAGGAATGTGCATGGGTTCCAAGCACTGGCACGTCAAACATCTGACCAGTAAGCACACAGGATGTTCCGACACAACCACCGATCACAGCCGCACGGGCTCCAAAAATACCAGCATCCGGTCCCTGGGCACGGCGAAGACCGAACTCCATGATTCCGTCACCTTTCGCCGCATAGCAGACACGTGCTGCCTTAGTAGCGATCAGGCTCTGATGGTTCATAATGTTCAAAATCGCAGTTTCCACAAGCTGAGCTTCCATAATCGGTGCTACCACTTTCACCATTGGCTCTCTTGGGAAAATAACAGTGCCTTCCGGGATGGCATAAATGTCTCCGGTAAAATGGAAAGAGCGAAGATATTCCAGAAAATCTTCCTCAAAAATAGAAAGACCGCGAAGATATTCAATGTCTGCGTCTGTAAATCTCAGATTCTCAATATATTCAATTACCTGCTCCAGTCCTGCACAGATAGCAAAACCGCCTCCGCATGGGTTATCACGGTAAAACATGTCGAATACGACAGTCTGGTCAGTTGGGTTCTTAAAATACCCCTGCATCATGGTAAGTTCATAGAGATCCGTGAGCAGAGTCAGGTTATTTGCTCTCATGTTTATTCTCCTTATTAATGAGGCCAGTCTGAGACTCAATTACCTGAATAATTTTAAACAGGCTCCAGACAGGCTGTTTAATTATAAAAATTTTATACGGCAGCCACCTATGCGATTCCGTATATTTTGCTTGATTATAACACATTCATCCCGAAATGCACAGGGAAAAGGCACTTGAAATCTTAATTTTTTCCAGTAAAATCAAGGCTTTGCACGAATTGAATAAATTTTTTTAAAAAATTTGAAAAAAGGGGGTTGACTTTTATATGGGTGTTGATATATAATACAACATGTCGCAAGCGAGAAAACAACTTGCTAAAGCGCATAGGGCTATCGCCAAATGGTAAGGCAACGGACTCTGACTCCGTCATTTCAAGGTTCGAATCCTTGTAGCCCTGCTAAGTGGAGCACCTCGGATGAGGTGCTTTTTTCGTATTATGAAATTTCCGGAAGCCGCGTATTTACTGGCTTTGCGGGACTTTTAAAATTTTTTCTGAAACGCTTTTTCGTGGCTCTGAAAGGCGATTTTTTCCTTATTTGGCTTACTGATTTTTACTACATTTTCGGTGGTTTTCAGATGTGATAGGTCAATTTGGGATCGATTATAGGTCAATTTAAAATGACGTTGCTGCCAAAAGGTGCTGAAAACAGGAAAAATGAAGAAAATCGGCTAAAAATCGACAAAATTCTACTTTTTCTACCTTTTGCACAAAAAATTATGTTTACTTTTGTGATATTTTCGCCTCATAATCAAGACAGTTTCCACGCTTCAAGTGCACAAATCCATTTTAGTACTCCCACCGCTTATTCTTCTGTCCGAAAGCGAACCTTAATTGACTTACTTGGTCAGTTATATTTCGGCGTTTGCCTCACAGCCCTCGGATAATGTTCAAATAATCCTGTCTCTGGTCTACGACAGCATATATAATAACTTCCTTTCGGGCTTCATTAACTTTATAAAATACAAGGTCTTTTTCAAGAATCAATACCTTATAGCCCTGACGCTTTAATACCAGGTATCTTGGATGAATTCCAAGATCTGGATTTTCTCTCAGCTGTCGTATACGATCTTCTATTTCGTCTAACTTTTTCAATGCCACATCATTGCCGAAATTTTGTGCAATATATAATACAATCTTTCGCAGACCAGCATCTGCGGTATCAGTACGAACAACATTGTATTTCAAACTCAGCCCTCCTGCAGCATAGCACGTAAATCATCAAAGGTTTCACTGATCGGCGCAACACGACCATTCTTTACATCGTCTTCAGCTTCAGCAAGGACTTCAAGCAATCCGATTCTTGATTTCATATTCTTATACTCTTCATAGGACAAAGACACCGTATCGCCTCTTCCATTTACAGTTATGATAACAGCTTCTTTTCCCTCACGGCACTGCTTTGAGATTTCATTATAATGATTTCTTAAATCCGCTGATGGTCTGATAGTTTCCTGCATAGCAAACATAATACGCACCTCCTGTTGTTATATATGAAAATTATATCATTTAATGTCTATACTTTCAACTTCTTAGTCAATTCCATTCATAAATTTTAGAATTCTTCATTTGTTCTAGCACCCCAAAAGGGGATGTCGATTAATACCTCATTTCGACATCCCCAGTAGTAATTGAACATAACTTCTCTTGATCTGTAATTAACTTAACTAATCGTATAGCCTTTCACATTCCTTAACAAGCAATTGTCTAGTTCCTCCTCGAACTCTTTGTCTGCCTTACTATTTTTCCTCTTTTCCAATATATCTATTATCTCTTTAACTTCAATTTTATCTCCATTTTTAAGATGCACTTCTGCCTCTTCTTCCAATCCTGAAATATCAATACATTCTATTTCGTAATACTCCCCATTATACACAGCCTGAAAATTTGCCTCTTCTGTGTCATCTTCTATTAGATCACCTATTCCTTGTTCATCCAAATCTCTTTGCAAATCCGCAGTCTCTTTATTATCTTTGTACCATTCCGCAGCTTCCCTTGTTTCAAATGGATTGTTTCGTTCCTTTGATGGAGCACTTCAAACAAACTTATGGATTCTATCCCAAATATCCTGTGGCAGATGCTGGATATGGCTCATACAACAATTATATTTTCTGTGAACAGAACGGAATTGAAAAGTACATGAAATTTCCAATGTTTAAAAAGGAAACTAAAGATGAGAAATATCATGAAGATCCATTTCGTGCAGTTAACTTCAGAATTGATGAGCAAGGTGTCATGAGATGTCCTAACGATAAAGCATTCCATTTTTTATACAGAAAAAATGTGAGGGGAAATCAATACGGACGTAAGGAAGAATTGTATGAATGCGAAGACTGTAGTGGATGTCCATATGCAGAGAAATGTAAGAAGACAGATAAGAATCGAACCGTTCGGATCAATCAGGAATTAACTTCCATGCATCAGGAAGTAATCGAAAACCTAGAAAGTATCCACGGTGCATTATTACGAATGAACCGTTCGATACAAGCAGAAGGCACTTTCGGAATTATGAAAAACGACCGTTGGTACAAAAGAATTGTCCGAAGAGGTATTCATTCAGTCAGTCGAGTAGACTAAGACCTCTCAATCTTAGCCCCTCACAGATCCGTACGTGCGGCTTTCCCGCATACGGCTCCT
>NZ_JBCOMI010000036.1:0-36119 GCF_040924245.1 Ruminococcus sp. J1101004sp1_RTP21198st1_B9_RTP21198_201120
TTTAGACATAAAATATGCTCCCTCCTAAGTGACAAGTTTTTATTATTTCACTTGTCTACCTAGAAGGGAGCATATCAAATAGACAGCCCCATGGTATCTGACTTTGAAAAATTTACTCGCCACATTTGCCACGCACCCCTGACGATAGGGACATTCCTGGTCTCCGCTGGCGCGGCTGTCATAACTCCGCAGCGTCGTTTTACTCGTGCGCCGCAGGGTTCCCCCCAAAAAATCTTTGGCGGGCCGTGAGGAAGTATCTTTAAGCCCCCATGCAGTCACTGCGCCCCGAAGTGCCACCTCCGGGCTTTAGGCTTGCGTTGATCGCTCAGGACAGCCCGTTCATCACCTCCTTGGCTTGTCCTTCTTGGCGGCGCGCCTGATTCGCTCGTACATGGGCTATGTACCAAAAATGCCGTCTATTCAGTTGTCAATGTACCAATGAAGGTGATAAGTTGTCCTTCTAATGGTAGTGAAGAAAACGGCGACATTTTGGCCATGTTAATTAAGGTTTTTGAAATTTTTTCCCAGGCATTTCAAACCGCGCTTTATGCTCTTATATACCCAGCTGAGATCAACATCTTCTGCCTGGGCAATTTCTTTGACGGTCATGCCTAAGTAGAACCGGGCATAAATCCACTTGGCCTGCTTGTCCGGCAGCTCCATCACCGCAGCGTAGAGCTGATCGCGGAGCTGCTTGTCCTCCAGGATTTCTTCCGGGGTCGGCGGGTGCTGCACAATGGCCTTCTCAATGCCATTGTCGCAGTCCAGGGAGTAGTGCGCTTTGTAGTTATACATCTGGCGTAGGTAGCGTGCTTCCGCTCGTTTGTCGGCCAGGAACACCGCCTGCACTTCATCGGTTACTTCCAAATAAGTGTCTTTTTTGTAAATATCGGGATACAGCTCCCGAAGATTGATTTTCTGCATTATGTACCTCCATTTCGGTTCACAGGTCCAGTTGACGGGTGAGCCGAAATGGGGCGGAACAAGTTAGGGTATTAGCAAAGATTTTTTTGATGAAAAGGCCATATTGCCCTGTCTAAATACCGCTATCATGGCGACTACCTCTACTGGCCGCCGCTCTGTATATCACACTCCTTCAAAAAACAAAACGACAGCTTTGGTTGTTGTTCAAAGCCGTCGAGTGTTTAATTTGACATGGGAAAACGATTGCTGCACGACGGCTTTTTTTCTTTTGCCGTCGTGCGGCAGATAATTACATTCTATAAGTTAAACTATCATTCTGTTTAAGCGGCTACCTAAGCGACTTAACAGTTCGTTGGTAATTGTCCCACTTGCTTCTGCAAGGTCATAGGCCGTGATTTCATACTGGCCTGATTTTCCTATGAAGACAGCAATATCACCGCTTTTCACATCTGGTAAATCCGTAATATCGACTATCTTTTGATCCATACAGATGCGTCCAATTATTGGTGCTTCGTAGCCGTTTATCAATACTTTTCCATGATTACACGACAGAGCGCAAGGAATGCCGACCATTACCGCTTCATACTTGCTGCTGTCCATATTCTGAAGCACAGCGGCTGCGGACTGGAGGGACACGCTATACTCCGGGGAACAGCCGCCAAACAAAACAGCGATTTTCAATCTTTTCATTGCTCTGCCTGCCTTTCTGCCAAATATTCCTCCAAGCACAGCCCTTTTTCATACATCTCTGTGGCGGCCTCAACGCCAACATACCGATAATGCCATACTTCCTCGGCAACGCCCGCGATGTCGGTTTTATCTCCAGGGTAACGGAAGATAAAACCGTATTTGTAGCTGTTTTCTTGCAGCCAGAAATAAAGATCATAGATGGCTCCGTTGATGTCCACGGCTAAACCAATTTGATGTTCACTGTATCCGGGAACAGATACCCATTGCTTTGCCAGTTCCTCCGCTTCGCTCTGGGAATTTCCCTCTTTGCGGTATCCAGCCACTTTGTCGTCATAGAGCTGCTGCTGCTTTTTCTGCGTGCGGTAACCGGATACGACCATAGGTAGTTGATCCAAATTTCCTTCCTTTGCTGCTTCCAACATCTCCATGAGAGGATCATAGATGCGTTCATCTACTTTCTCACCGCCGGGCACCTCTACCAGTTTTGGCTCGTAGTTTTCAGGGATCGCGTTTTCATAGTTTACCAACATCAAGTTCCAGTCGGTGTCATCATTTGCTGTCTGCGTGTTTTGGGGTGAGCTTTCATCCCAAAGGCCAACTTGCACATCATCAGGCCCCTGCGTTGTGGTGTCGTTTACTTGGGAATTTTCAGACGATTCTTTATCTCCAAACAATGTGAACGCATATACACAAACAGCCACGACCAGAATGACTGTGGCAATACTTCCCCAAGGAAAGCGCCTCCGCCGCTGCTTTTGCCTCCGGCGATGACCTTCATTGGGAACAGGCAGCATTTTTTCTTCCATCATATAAAGCCTCCTTTCTGAAGGGAAACAAAAGCGCCCCTGTCAGCATTTATTGTACTAAACAGCGGCGCTTGGAACTTTAATATGAAGTTGTTTATTTCCTAAGAAAATCCTAATGTAAGGGGGAGATTTTACTTATGTTCTATCCAGCGGCGGTCCGCAGCTTTGCATCGGACAACACTTTCCCTCTCATATGATATTTGTCAACAGAAATCTGGATTTGAAATGTGTAGGCGGTGTTGTTTTTGACCTTCAAATCCAGCCGGCCTTCCGCCACCGCCGCGTCAATTCCTTGGGGAATGCCGGGCGTATTGCGGTGAAGGTCGATTCCATGTGTATGCTGTTCTGTAACAGTCAGCGGAGTATCCTTCCCATCATTTCGCTCCTTTCGGTGATTTGTTTCATAAAAGAGCAAATCCATGCTCCTGTCAGTATCATTCTACTGGACAAGAGCATAGATTGTTTTAATAAGAAGTTGATTGACTCCTAAGAAAATGCAAAGAAATTGCTAATTTGACAACGGCAAAGAGACTGTAAATGTAACCACATGATTTTTGCTGGATGCGCTGATTGCCCCGCCATGCAGCGTGACGATCTCCTTTGCTATGGCTAATCCAAGCCCTGTGCCGCCTGTATCAGAGGAACGAGACTGATCTACCCGGTAGAATTTATTGAAAAGAGACGCCAATGCCTCATTTGGAATATCTTCGCCGCTGTTCTGAAACCGAATGATGACTTCATGTTCCAATTTTTCTGCGGAGATCACAATCTCGGTATGTGGGAAGCTATACGATGCGGCATTTTTCAGAATGTTGTTGAATACCCGTGCCAGCTTTTCCGGATCGGCTTCGATGGTCAAATTCTCGTCAAGATGCAGGGTAACGGTGTTTCCCCTGGGAGCCAAAACAGGAGACAATTCATCCGATAGTTGGACCAGCATATAATAAAGGTCGATGGTTTCCTTGGACAAGGTGATTTTCTGAGATTTATATTTTGTGATCTCAAAGAATTCATTTACCATCGTCTCCAGTCGGTAGGCTTTTTCCAACACGATATGAACCCGCGCAGCCCTCTGCTCAGGGGGCATATTCGGATCTTCCTCCAACAGATTGAGGTATCCAATTACAGATGTGAGTGGGGTCCGAATATCATGGGCCAGGTACATAACCAATTCGTCTTTCCGCTGTTCAGCCAAAGCGGTTTCCATTTTTCGTTCTGCTAAAGTTTGTTTTACAGAGTTTAGCTTCCGCTCAAATGGCAGCATTTCCGGTGACAACTGGATTTGCTTTTCATCGTCTGCCAGCAATGACTCTATCCCTTGATTGACCTCTCTGAAATAGCCGGTAACCCACCGGAAAATTCGTACCATGAGGACTGTAAATATTAGAAGAACGGCCACAGCGAAAAAAATTTCTTTATTACCTCGAAAATGGTCACTGTAATAATAAAATGCTGCTTCATGCTTCATGTCGAATACGGTTTCCAGAATCCATACAATCAGATCGCCAATTCGCTGTTTCCAGATGAAAAGATACAGCCCCACCACCACAACGATAGAGGTAATGACATTCATGCAAACTCGTCGAATGAGTTTTGATTGAAAAGCAAAGTATTCGTCTTTTTTATCAACTTTCAATTTTATATCCTACCCCCCATATCGTCTTAATGAATCTGGGCTTGTCCATACTATCTCCCATTTTCTCCCGCAGGTGGCGGATATGAACGGTGATGGTGTTGTTGGATTTGCTGTAATACTCGTCCTGCCAGATTTTGTGAAACAAATCTTCTGAACTGACTACATTCCCGGTATTTTCCAGAAGAATACGCAGGATCGAAAACTCCGTAGGTGTCAGCACCAAGGGCGTTTCCCCCAAAAAGCAGGTATGTGCCTTGATATTCATTGTCAAGGAACCGCAAACAAGATTATCTTCTGATGCGGCAGACGAGGTTTCACCGGTATCAGAATGAGCAGGATTGTACTTTTGATACCGGCGAAGCTGAGACTTTACCCGTGCAATCATCTCCAGAGGGCGAAACGGCTTTGTAATGTAATCATCCGCTCCAAGAGTAAGGCCGGTAATTTTATCAGTCTCAGCATCTTTGGCTGTCAGCATGATGATGGGGTAGGTATGATGTTCCCTGATTTTCTTGCATAGAGTGAATCCATCTATGTCAGGAAGCATAATATCCAAAATTGCAAGATCAATGGGGGTTGTTTCAATGCAGTTAAGGGCTTCTTGGGCCGTATAAAATTTGAATACAGTGTAGTTTTCGTTTTTCAAATAGACTTCTATTAAATCCGCAATTTCTGTTTCGTCATCGACTACTAATATTTTATTAGACATGAAATCATTCTCCCTTCAAAGAGTATATATTATTATATTATCAAAGTCAAACACAGCACATCCTTATTATTTCATGAGAAAACATTAAGATTTTCCTAATTTCTCACAGATTGCAATATCTTGGGGCTGAATTTTGGCAAGTTAAGAAACCCCTTGATATATTAGTCGTATCTGTTCATCTCTAAGCTATATTATATTTCGTTCTTATTTATTAAGCAATGATTCGCCTATTAAATCAGGTCCACAACCAGAACAATCATACTTGTTTACCAATATAATAAGGTCATTCCACAGCCGGATACTATATCCGTTCTTCAAAAGGGCTTGTCCGCAGTCGATTACGATATCGCCTTTCGGGTCAGTGACCACGTAGGAACTGTGACCTTCGGCGGCTCTGTCTGTGTGACTGTTTTCTTTCGTAGGGTATGGGCTTTCTTCCCTGAGAGAACTGACTGCAAATCCTCCAATCCATATCCTTCGCCCAGACTGTCCATGCGGGCGGCTTTCTCCCAACCAGAGAGCTTCAGTCGATACGATTTTCCGCGCTTTGAGACTTCACAACCATACTCTTGCAACAGCTTCAGCAGTTCTTCAAAGTCAGCAGGACTTTGTGATAATGCGTTGTCAATCACCACACGAAGCAGCTCTCGGTGAGAGGGCTTTGCCTGATCGCTCAGCCATTTGTTATAGCTCTTTCCGTGAGGTTTCGGATTCTCTACAATTGACAGTCCATTCTCAATACAGATGGTGTCACTTAGCCGACGAACCGCCTTGGTGCTGCCCCAAAAGTTTCGGAACTTCCGGTCATATTCTAAGCTGACCGATGACCAGATAATGTGATTATGAATGTGCGACTTGTCTATGTGAGTGCAGACTACAAAGGCATGATTGCCTTTAGTAAAACGCTTTGCAAATTCTACGCCCAGCCGGTTTGCTTCTTCCGGGGTAATCTCACCGGGGCGGAAGGACTGGCGCACATGATAGGCAATCACATCATCCGCGCCACGCACTCGTCCGGTAGCGGCAATGTACTGCCGCTTTGCCAGAAGGAACTCCGCATCCGCAGTCCGGCTGTCACACGCATAGCCGGTAATGAGCCTGCCGTTATCTGTTTTCTTTGGATTGGCCACATAGTCGATGATGTCACTGATCGCCCGACTCTCTGTGCGGCTTTTGCCGACATGAAGCGGCATGATTCTTGTAGTTGCCATAAAAAGCCCTCCTCTCAAAATATTTTCTCTGAACTCTTTGTGCCTATCGTTGAAATAAACTCTCCTTATGGGTATAATATTAATATAAAGAAACTACCAATACCTCAAAGGAGGGATTTTATGATAGAACAGCTAATTGCTGAAGCAACCGAATGTGATTTCAAAGTTGCACTTGAAATAAAGAAACCCAAAAGCTGGTTAAAAAGTGTCAGTTCCTTTTCTAATGGAATCGGCGGAACTCTTTTTTTCGGAATCTCTGATGACAGGAAACCTATTGGCTTGTCCGATGTTCAAAAGGATGCTGAAGCGATCAGTCGCTTAATCAAAGAACGTATCACACCATTACCTCAGTTTATCTTAAAACCATTACAGGAAGATGGTAAAAATCTATTAGCTCTGGAGGTTTCTCCCGGCCGCAGCACCCCATATTATTACAAGGCAGACGGCGTGATGGAGGCATATATCCGTGTTGGAAATGAAAGCGTAATTGCCCCTGATTACATTGTGAATGAATTGATCTTAAAGGGAACCAATCAGTCCTTTGATACCCTAACAACAGACGCGGCAAAAAGGATTACAGCTTTACACTTCTGGAAGCAACCTATCTGGAACGGACCGGTCTCCGCTTTGAGCCATCCGATTATGTTTCCTTTGGTTTGACTGATAAAAATGGACTCCTGACCAATGCCGGAAAACTCATGACCGATCAGCACACGGTTTATAACTCCCGTATGTTCTGTACCCGGTGAAATGGCTTGGAAAAAGGCTCTATCTTTGATGATGCGCTGGACGATAAAGAATACGATATTTACAGTATTCGTTCGATGCGACGAAACCCTGTGATTGCTGACCTGTTCCACCGCATGAAGTACATGGAACGCCGTGGAAGTGGTCTGCGCAAAATCGTCAGTGAAACTAAAAAGCTGCCTGGATACACAGCGGCATATAAGCCTGAATTTTCCTCAACAGCGACAGATTTCAGAGTCATCTTGAAAAATGTAAACTACAACATGTGCGGTGCTTCCGTACATGATGCCGCACATGATGCCGCACATGATACATCTGTGATCAGCAAGCAAAACTTGCTATTGGAATTTTGTGCAAATCCTAAAAGTCGAGATGAAATGCAAGCATATATTGATGTTTCCAGCCGTTCTCACTTCAGCAAATATTACCTCAAGCCTTTATTATCTTCTGGTAAACTTGAAATGATGTTTCCAGACAAACCCAAAAGCAAAAACCAGAAATACACTACCGTTCATTCCAAATAACCAAGAAGCAGGGCATTGGGTCTCATTTCCCATTGTCCTGCTTCTTTTCATTCCAGATTATATTCGCATCATTTACCCATACATCCAATCCTGAATTCTGAAATAATTTATCCACTCTCGTACAATCTCGTTTACTCTTTTAATTGTAACTGCAAGTGGTCTCGCTACTGCTTTTCCTCTTTTCAGATATTCGCTCAGCTTCTTTTTCAGTTTCTTTTTCTTAACCACTAAAAATTGGGTGAAAACGGCTCTCGTTTGGTCAAATGAGGTCAAACTATATCAGCCCGTTTAGGTATAAGAAAACCCCGGAAAGCCTTGATTTTCCGGGGTTTTTGAACCATTTTGATATAGTCTGAGCAGTCGATTATCGCTTGCTGAACTGTGGAGCGCGACGAGCTGCTTTGAGACCGTATTTCTTACGCTCTTTCATACGAGGATCACGAGTAAGGAATCCAGCTGCTTTAAGAACTGGTCTGTACTCTTTGTCTGCCTCAAGGAGTGCTCTGGAGATACCATGTCTGATAGCACCAGCCTGTCCTGTGTATCCGCCACCGTGTACGTTTACAAGTACATCAAATTTTCCTTCTGTCTCGGTAGCAGCCAGTGGCTGACGAACGATAACTTTAAGTGTGTCTAATCCAAAATACTCATCAATGTCTCTTTTATTGATAGTGATTTTACCAGTACCTGGGGTAAGGTAAACTCTTGCTACTGATTTTTTTCTTCTTCCTGTTCCGTAGAATTTTGCGCTAGCCAATGTTTTCTACCTCCTAATTAAAATGTTAAAACTTCCGGTTTCTGAGCCGCATGTTTGTGTTCAGGTCCGGCATAAACGAAAAGTTTTGTATACATTTCTCTTCCTAATGGTCCTTTTGGAAGCATACCTTTAACTGCCAGCTCAACAACTTTCTCAGGTTTCTTAGCCATCATCTCTTTTAATGTAGTCTCTTTCATTCCACCTACATAATCAGAGTGATTGTAGTAGATCTTCTGATCCATTTTCTTTCCTGTAACTTTGATCTTGTCAGCGTTAACAACGATTACATAATCACCTGTGTCAACGTGTGGTGTAAACTGAGGTTTGTTCTTTCCTCTTAAAACGCTTGCTACGCCAGAAGCCAGACGGCCAAGGGTGCAACCTTCAGCGTCAACTACATACCATTTTCTCTCGATTTTATCTGGATTAGCCATATAAGTCTGCATGGTTTTACCTCCTGTTATTTATCAACGATTGTTTGTATAAATGCGAATTCTCGCATATGTTAGTAATATGGAAACGATGGTGCAATTACTGCGGAAATGTCCGAAACCGCTGATAAATACCGTCGCCGGGGCTATTGGCTAAAGTATCTCGCACTACGTCACATTGAGTTATTATATTATAAGCCTCCGTTTCTGTCAACCACTTTTTCCCCATATTTCCATCTTTTTTTCAAAAAGTTTTCCACATTCTTCCTGGATTGCTGATCAGCTTTTCCACAAAGCCCGCTTGCTGCATCCACCTTATACACGCCCATCCACAACAGGTGTCTTTTGGAACAACAATTTATACACACTTTAATCAGGCATTTTATAAATTTTCTCTGTCAAGCGTTTTTTATAAATTTTCTCTGGTATTTTTCTCCGCAATGTGCTACATTAAAAAGAATGTATTCACAGGATACACAGTAACTATTTTATTTTTTCAGATAACTATTCAGCAAATACTATTCCGCGAGGCATTTTCACTATGAAAGCCCCAGGAGACAGCTGTGGAAGTGCCGCAGGAGGGTTCGCCTTTCTGTGCATCACAAAGCGCGTAACTGTAAGAGAACTGAACAGTTACTTTTATTTGAGGTGAAGTTTTCATGATAACATTTTTATCCCATTTTTTCATCAAAAATTACAAAGACTACAACTCCCCCCAGGTTCGCCAGTCTTATGGCATGCTCTGCGGAGCTATGGGAATTGCCTTGAACATTTTTCTTTTTATAGGAAAATGGCTTGCCGGAATCCTAAGCGGCTCTATTGCCATCACGGCGGATGCCTTCAACAACTTATCGGATGCAGGCTCCTCTGTGATCACTCTGGTGGGCTTCAAGCTCTCCGGACAAAAACCGGATACAGAGCATCCCTTTGGACATGGACGCATGGAATATATCTCCGGACTTCTTGTCTCAGTTGCGATTCTGATCATGGGCTTCGAGCTGATCCGCTCCTCCATTGACAAGATCCGCACCCCGGAGCCCATTGAATGCAGCCCGGTTATTATTGCTATCCTTATTGCATCTATTCTGGTAAAAATATATATGTACTACTATAACCGCACTATCGGTCACAAAATCGACAGTACTGCCATGCAGGCTACAGCCGGAGACAGTTTAAGTGACACAGTTTCCACCAGCCTGGTTCTTCTGGCAACCATCATCAGTCAGCTTACCGGACTGGTGCTGGACGGATGGTTCGGTGTCCTGGTGGGCATTTTTATCTTCTATACCGGAACCACTACAATGAAGGATACCATTGATCCCCTTCTCGGACAAGCCCCGGAAAAAAATTTAGTAGAAGAAATTGAAGAAATCGTTCTTGCCCATCCCCTTGTCCACGGCATGCATGACCTGATTGTCCATGACTACGGTCCAGGCAGACTGATTCTTTCCCTCCACGCTGAGGTTCCCGCCCACGGAGATCTGCTGATCATCCATGATGAGATTGATAACATTGAGCATGAGCTTCAGGACAAACTGAATTGTTCTGCCACCATCCACATTGATCCCATTGTCACAGACAACAAGGAGGTCAATGAAATGCGCAGCCAGATTGAAGAAATCACCCGCAATCTGGACCGCCGTCTTTCCATTCACGATTTTCGCATAGTAGAAGGTCCTACCCACACAAACCTGATCTTCGACGTAGCGGTTCCTTTCGAATGCAAACTCACCAACGTGGAGATCACAAATCTCCTCAAAGAACGCATCCGCAATATGGATGATGGCAACTATTGTGCCGTGATTCAAATCGACAGAGTATATTCATAAAAAATTCTTTTCCCCATACAAAAAGACTAGAGCGTGTTTGAAAAAGGCTTTCTGCAAGATGTGCGTCACAATTTGTGGGAGATTTTGTCCGGATGAGGGCGCCGTAGCGGGCTACGGCAACCGAATTCGGGCAAAATATACCGCAAAGTGGGGCGTGCAGATTGCGGGAATGATTTTTCAAACACGCTCTGGTTCTTCATGCAGCTGCATGAAAAATCAGTCTTTTTGTTATTTCGTCCGCACTGCGTCCGCTTTGAAGCACCTTTCCTTATCGAATATTCAAATAGACATCCTCTCTCGTATGAAATCCCCCGTCAATGATCACCTTATCCATATTTTCCGCCGTCACCGCTATTGGATCGATTTTATAATAAGGAATGTCATATGTCCCGTCATTGAAGGTTTCTACTGCCTTGTATTCCCCTTCTCCGGAAGTAATATCCTCTCCTTTGCCAAGCGCCACTGCGAACTCAGCCGCCGTATTCGCTTCCTGTTCAATAGGCTTATAGACGGTCATTTCCTGTGTACCTTCCACAATCCTCTGACAGGCTGCCAGATCCGCATCCTGGGCCACCACAGCAACCTTCCCGGCCAGCCGGTTCTCCGACAATACCTTCACTGCCTGACTTGCCAGATCATCATTTCCGCACATCACTCCTACAATATCTTTTGTAACTTCCAACCCCTGAGTCACATAATTTCCGGCCAGCTCTGCCATCCAGTTATCGCAATATTCCGTATAAACCACATTCAGATTACTGCCTTCAATGGCTTTATTGAACCCCCTCACAACTTCATCCACATTTCTGTCTGTAGGAGATCCATTGATGGCAAAAATATTTCCTCCCTCCGGACAAGCCTGGATCAGCGCCTCTCCCATAAGGGTTCCAACCTTTTCATTATCAATGGTAATATACAGATCTGCATTAACATTTTCCACAATGCGGTCATAGCAGATTATATAAATCCCCATTTCCCGGGCTTCCTTCAGCACATCATACAGAGCATTTCCATCAATAGGGATCACCACGATCACATCCATCTTTTTCTTAATGAAATACTCTATCTGGGAGATCTGCTCTTCCACAACGCCTCCGGCCACCTGCACATTCACCTCAGCCCCAAGGCTCTGGGCAGTAGAAACAAACATATCCCGGTCCCGCAGCCATCTCTCAATTACAAAAGAGTCAAAGCTAAGCCCGATCTGCAGCTTATCTTCCTCTTTTGCTTCTTCCTTCTGCGGCTCCTGAGGCTTACTTCCGCAGCCTGCTGCCAATGCAGCTGCCAGGATCAAAACCAGCGACAAGATCAGCCAACGACACTTTCTCATTTTCCATACCTCGCTTTATACTCACTTGGAGTCATATCCATCTGCTTCTTAAAAATCCTGCTGAAATAATTTGGATCTGAATAGCCGCTCTGGATTCCCGCTTCCTTTACGCTCACATTTTCATCCACCAGAAGCTCTTTGGCTTTATCGATCCGGACTCTGGTCAGATACTCAATAAAATTCTCCCCAGTCTCCTCCTTAAAAATCTTGCTGAAATAATAAGGACTGATATTCACCTGGCTGGATACATCATCCAGAGAAATATCCCTGCTGTAATTTTCCTGAATATAAAGCATGGCCTTCTTTACCGCGGAATTAGACTGATCTTCCTTCTGATCCCGGATTGCCCGGCATACATTTACCATCTTTTCCTGAAACCATTTACGAAGATCCTCATAAGTAGAAAGCGACATGGCAGTATCCAAATAGTCTCTGCGGTAACTAAATCCATAATTGATCGCGCCGCTTTCAAAAGCAATCTTCTCTCCCCAGATAATAAACTCCAGTATTTTCAGGCGGATATTATTCATATCCTGTGAATAATGCTCCACCATCCAGTCACAGAAGAAGTTCACCTCCTGGAGCATACCCTCTTCATTTCCTTCCTCAAGGCAGCGGAACATCCGCTTCTCATCATTGCCGGGAAAAGCCTCGTCATAGACACCATTCTGGGAAAGATCCTCTATATGAATTACCCGGCTCAGGCTTCCGTTTAATGCCCGGAGTGCTTCACGGTAAGATCTCTCAAGCTCTTCCATTTCCCATACTCTTCCAATTCCCACACGGAATTTTGCATCCAGTCTGCCTTCCAGCCTTGCCACCAGTTCTCTTGCCTTTTCCACCAGATCAATGCGGTCTTCATAAGGATTCTGAAAAATTTCACAAGGTACTACTACAGGGATACGATTGGACATAATATTTCCAACCACACAAGGAAAAGCAGACTTCACCACATCCCGGAATTCCGGATAAAAGCTCTGGGCTTTCACATTCATTCCAACCGGGCTTACCAGTCTTCCATTTTCATAGCTTTGTCCAAACTGCACCACCATAACATAACCCTGGCTGTATTCAATATCAAGAAGCTGCTGGTAATAATCTGCTGCTGCCATCTCTTTCTGGAAAAGAAGAGAATTTACATAACCAGATTCCACAACCGGGATAACTGTCTCCAGCTTTTCCTGGATTTTCAACAGATTACTTCTCTGATCACGCACCTTATCCACCTTTGCTGTCGCTTCTTCCACCACAGAAATAATCTTACTTTTCGAAATCGGTTTCGTAAGATACTGTTCCACACCAAGATTAATGGCTTCTTTAGCGTAATCAAATTTGTCATATGCGGAAACCACATAAAACAAGGCGGAATTGTTGAACTTCCGGATTTCCCGCATGGCCTGGATTCCGTTAATTCCAGGCATGTGAATATCCATAAACACAATATCCGGGTGAAAAGTCTCCGCCTTCTCGATTACCGCCCTTCCTGTTTTCGCAGTTTCCACACTGCATTTATCTCCGAATTCAGCCAGAATCACTCCTTTAAAAGCCTCCAGCATAAGTCCTTCATCATCTGCTATCAGAATACGGTACATTTTTTTGCTCCCCTTTATTCAGCCTCTGTTCACTGCTCATTGCAGCATACTCCGTGCTATCACTTTTTACTCATTCACTGGTACCTTCAACCTCCACCGGTAAGGTGATATGCACACTGGTTCCAAGTCCCAGACCATCACTTTCTATGGTAAGAAGACCTTTTTGTTTATAATACAGTTCCAATCTGTCAATTACATTTCCTACTGCTATACCTGTAGAATAACGGTCCTCTCCATTATTTCGTGCTTTCCCTGCCATAACAGACCTGATCATCTCCTGTGTCATTCCGGCGCCATTATCACTGACTGTGATTTCCAGATCATCTCCATCCTTGTGAATAGACATTCTGATTTTTCCAGTTTCCATACAGTCGTGGATTCCATGTTGCACTGCATTTTCCACCAGAGGCTGCAAAATCATACTTGGAATCCTGAAATTCCCGATTCCCTCATCCACATCTTTTTCATAATTGATATCTCCGGCAAATCGGACATTTAAAATATAAATATAATTGTCAACTGCATCCACCTCTTCCCAGAGAAGTGCGTCATCCTCCATTTTCCGTACATTATATCGAAAAAAGTCTGCCATCTTTTCCAGAAAAACACCAGTACGCTCTGCATCCTCCAGCATGGCAAGCTGGGCACCAGCATTCAGACAGTTAAACAGGAAATGAGGATTGATCTGAGCCTGAAGATACTTCAGCTGTGCTTCCTTCAGATGGGTCTCCATAAGAAGCTCCCTCTCCTTCATCTGAGCCTGCTTCTCTATACTTTCACGCTGTTGTTTAATATGAATGCGTATGCTGTCCAGCATCTGATTAAAGCTCCGTGTTACCACGCCAACCTCATCCTCGCAGACAACAGGCAGAATTGGCACATTCAGATTTCCCAGGGCAACCTCATGAGCAGTACTGGAAAGCTGGGTCAGCGGCCGGATCATGGATTGCACAAACAGAATGATAATAGCCACGCCTACTGCTGCCACAATGAAAATAACCACCAACGCCAGCCGATACAGTACATCCATAGAAGAAAGCAGGAGCTGGTAATTGGAGGAATTCATCCGGAAACGCAGATTATTCAGCTTGTAAATATAAGAATTGATATATTTATAAAGCTGCAGTTCTTTTTCATAAGAAGCCTTGTACTTCTCAATATTTCTGCCTCGCTTGGCCTGAACAGTCTCGCTGGTCTGATTCAGATAGCTTTCTGACATTCTGCGTATATTTTTTTCCAGCATTTTTACTTCATTGTCCACATTCCGGTCATTCAGCTTATCCAGAAGCTCCCGGTAATCCTGCTCATAGCGATAGTAATTTTCCAGAGCCTTGGTTCCCTTTATATTCAGATATTCGTAAACCGTTCCTTCCAGCTTGTTTAAGGTATCCGAGAGATCATTAATCGCTGCATTGCTGGAAAAAACAGCATCAATCCGGTCTACACCGGTATGGATCTGTTCAAAGATAAAAAAATTGATGCATACTACAAACACCATGACAAGGGCCATAACAAAGCTTAATCTTGTCTGTATGGAATTCTGGACGGAAAGGCTTCCTTTTCTCTCTCTCACTTAATCCCCCTCCGTTCTGTAAGTCCCAACATTGCTTCTGGTGATCACATGCTGTCCCACACTGTAATAATTGCTGGTATGTCCCAGGGAGGAAAACTCTTCCAGGGCATTCACGCTGTATCTTCCGATTTCATCCATATCCAGAGCGA
The DNA here is from genome assembly GCF_040924245.1 of Ruminococcus sp. J1101004sp1_RTP21198st1_B9_RTP21198_201120. Classification (NCBI taxonomy): domain Bacteria; kingdom Bacillati; phylum Bacillota; class Clostridia; order Eubacteriales; family Oscillospiraceae; genus Ruminococcus; species Ruminococcus sp. J1101004sp1_RTP21198st1_B9_RTP21198_201120. The sequence continues at coordinate 14,909 of NZ_JBCOMI010000036.1, forward strand.
TAGCTGAAGAAATAATCCCTTTGCTGATACCATCCAGAATTACATCGGAATAATAAAAACCAACTACATCCACATTTCCAACCTGGTTATAGTCAACCAGAGCCTGGTAAACGCACTCTGTCACAACCTCGTCCATGCACACCAGCACATCTGGCAGGTTCTCCTCGCTTACAAAAATATCCCGGACAAATTCCTCTGTATCAAAGCCAGAGCTGCTGTCAATGTTGTATTCTGAAATCGTTACGGTCTGATAATCCTTCTTTTTTTTCTCCAGTTCTTTTTTAATCTGGTAATAGATCAGATTGGTCTCCTGTGTCTTGGACTGGGAATTTGCCAAAAGAAGGACCTGCGTATTCTCATGTTCCTTTAAAAGTCCAAGGATCTGTTCCGTGTAAGCATTTCCCAGCTGATAACTATTCAGTCCAACAAAGCTGATTCTGGCACTGGAGGAATCATCTGTCAGCACCGTAACTACCGGAATATCCGCATCTGAGGCTTCCTGGATCAGTTCCTGCTCTTCATCGCTTCCATCAGCTTCCAGAATGATCCCGTCCACCTGGGAGGCAATTCCAATACGCAGATAATCCGCCTGATTATAATTGGAATCGTGCCCGGGCTCGATCAATTCCAGATAAGCATCTGCATCCTTTGCCGCCTGGCTGGCGCTTTCATAGATAGAATCCCACATCAGGGTATTTTCCGCTCCTGCTATCATCAGATAATGTTTTGCGTAGCTGGATGCACCCTCGCCTTCACCAAGATCCACCTGATCCAGTTTTTTCTGGAAATAAATCCAGATTCCAGAGAGAAATAACATACAGCCTACTATAATAAAAAAAACAGTCAATGTGGATTTTTTCATAATTAATAAGTTCCTTTATTGCCCGCGCTTTTGCCTGTAGGCAAACCGCCATTTTATTATAAAATAAATATGCTTTCAAACATCTACAGTTTACCATATTTGCATGCTATATGCAAAAGAAGCCATTGCATTTCTGCAACAGCTCCTTTCTGATTACTGTTTACTGCACTCTCAGCAGTTTTTTGGCAATTATTTAGTTGGATTTTCTATTAGAGATAACATCAAATACAACTGCGATCAGAAGTACGGCACCTTTTACAACATACTGCCAGGAATCACCGATACCCATGATTGACATACCCATGTTGATAACACCAAGGAGAAGAGCACCGATTACAACACCACCTACAGTACCACTTCCACCGTATGCAGAAGCACCACCGATGAAACAGGAACCGATTGCATCCATCTCGAAGGATGTACCTGTACTACCATTTACAGAACCTACACGTGCTGCGCAGAGAAGACCTGCAAGGCCAGCAAGTAAGCCCATGTTTGTATATGCAATGAAATAAACCTTATTTGTATCGATACCGGAAAGCTGTGTTGCTTTCTCGTTACCGCCGATTGCGTAGAAGTAACGTCCAAACGCTGTCTTGGATGTGATGAAGTTGTAGATCATGCAGATTGCAACTACCCATACAAGCATTACGGAAATACCTTTATACTGATATAATTTGTAGCAATACCACAGAATAACAACTGCAATCACGGCTGCTCTGCTGTAATCAGAAGCTGCTGTATTCTGGCGATAACCTTTTTTCGCTTTGTTTGCTCTGGAACGCATGGTAGAGAAAATAATATAGCATGCGATCAGAACACCAACGATCAGTGCAGAATATTTCTTTCCATCATCAAGTCCCGGAATGTTAATGTAGGATGTAAATACATTCAGGAAAGATTTGTTCTGGATAGATACTGTCTTATTATCCAGTACCAGACGTCCAAATCCACGGAAAATGAACATGCCGGCAAGTGTTGTGATAAATGGAGGAATTCTCTTATAACCAATCCAGTAGCCCTGCCATACACCAACCAGAAGGCCGATTACCAGGCAAAGGAGAATGGTGATAAATGGATTGAAGCCCTTGCTGCCGATCAGGACAGCTGCAACACCACCAACGAAGCAGATAACAGATCCAACAGAAAGATCGATGTTACCACCAGTTAAGATACAGAGTAACATACCACATGCAAGAACCAGTACGTATCCGTTCTGGAGCATAAGGTTTGACATGTTCTGTGCGAAAAGAAGTCGTCCATCAGTCAGAGCACAGAACAGGATAAATACGATTACAAGTGCAATAACCATCGTATATTTTCTTAAAAAGTCTTTTATTTTTGCATTCATTTTGTTTTCCCCCTTCATTATTTCTTCTGATTCTGCATGATATGTGCCATGATGCCTTCCTGGGTAGCTTCTTTCGCATCCAGTTCTCCGGCCATTTTACCTTCATTCATGATATAAATCCGGTCGCACATACCAAGGATTTCAGGCATTTCTGAGGAAATCATGATTACAGATTTTCCCTGTTCCACCATCTGATTGATCAGACAGTAAATATCATATTTTGCACCTACGTCGATACCACGGGTAGGCTCATCCAGAATCAAAATATCTGGTTCTGTGAACATCCACTTTCCAAGAAGGGCTTTCTGCTGGTTACCACCAGACAGGTTACCAATACGCTGCTCATTGGAAGGTGTTTTCGTTCCCATTTCTTTTGTCATCTGCTCCGCCAGCTGTACCTCAAGGTCCGTGTTGATAATTCCATTATCACAGACTTTGTTCAGACGGGCAAGAGTTGTATTGAAACGAATGGACTCATCAAGGATCAGTCCGTTTGTCTTACGGTCCTCAGTTACATATGCAAGACCATGCTGGATGGCTGCACGAGGATCTTTCAAATCTACTTTTTCACCCTTTATGTACAATTCTCCGGAAATTGCACTTCCATAGCTCTTACCGAAGATGGACATTGCCAGCTCTGTACGGCCTGCACCCTGCAGTCCTGAGAAACCAACAACCTCACCTTTATGTACTTTAAAGGAAATATTGTCGTCTACTATTTTTTCCGGATACAGAGGATGATGAACCGTCCAGTTCTTTACCTCCAGCATCACTTCTTTACTTACATTGTGCTCACGTTTCGGATAACGATCTTCCATAGGACGTCCAACCATTCCTTTGATGATCCTGTCCTCGCTTAAGTCATCCACGCCTTTTGTAAGTGTCTCGATTGTGCTTCCGTCTCGAAGAATGGTACAACGGTCTGCACAGTAAATGATCTCATTCAGTTTGTGTGTGATAATAATAGATGTCAGTCCCTGTTTCTTAAATTCCATAAGCAGGTCCAGAAGCATCTTTGCATCTTCATCATTCAGGGATGAAGTCGGCTCATCCAGGATGAGCAGTTTAACATCTTTTGAAAAAGCTTTCGCAATTTCTACCAGCTGCTGTTTGCCGGTTCCGATATCTTTGATCAGGGTCTGGGCAGATTCATGAAGACCTACCTGAGCCATATGTTTCTCAGCCTCGCTGTATGTTTTATCCCAGTCGATGGCTCCTCTTTTATTTTTGATCTCGTTTCCGAGAAACATGTTTTCACCGATGGAAAGCAGTGGGATCAATGCAAGCTCCTGGTGAATAATAACGATACCTTTTGCCTCGCTGTCATTAAGCTTTTTAAACTTACACTCTTCACCCTCGTAGGTAACCGTTCCAGTATAGCTGCCGTATGGATACTGACCACTTAATACGTTCATCAATGTGGACTTTCCCGCACCGTTCTCACCGATCAGCGCATGAATCTCGCCACGCTGAACTTTAAGGTTAACGTTATCCAAAGCTTTGACACCGGGGAATTCCTTCGTAATGTGTTCCATTACTAAAATATTGTCAGCCAAAATGGCGCCCCCTTTCCCATAAAACAGGCGGGGCTTTTCACCCCGCCCACATTTAAACCTTTATTTTTGATTTGTATGACGTTTTCGTTCAGCCTTCATTAGTTTGCCGGATGAAGATATCCGTCATCATCCATTGTGTAGTATCCTGGGTCAACCAGTGCTTCCTGAAGGTTGTCTTTTGTTACAACTGTAGGAACCAGAAGGAAGGATGGGCATTTGTTGCCTTCAGATGTCTCATAGGACTCTGTATCATATGCACACTCGAAATCCCAACCAGATTTTTCAATCAGGGACTCATCAACTGTATCACCAGCCAGCATTGCTTTTGCAAGGTCAAGTGTTACGACTGCTTCATTAGCAACTGCTTTGTAAACGGTCATGGACTGTTTTCCGTCAACGATGTTTGCAAGGTTTGCTTCATCACCATCCTGTCCTGTGATCAGAACTGTGTTATCACCAGCATAGTCAGACTCGATTGCCTGTGTTACACCAAGTGCTGTGGAGTCGTTGGAGCAAAGAGCTACGTCAAGCTGTGTTCCGTCTGCATAGTAGGATGCCAGAATGTTCTGCATTCTTTCAAGTGCTGTCTGGGTATCCCATGCAGGTGTTGCAACAGAATCAAAATCAGTCTGTCCGGAAACTACATTTAAGGTTCCTGCATCAATGTATGGTTTTAATACATCAAATGCACCATTGAAGAAGTATCCGGCATTGTTATCAGCAGGATCACCAGCTGTAAACTCGATATTGTATGTCTTGTCTCCAGCATTGTCCAGATCCAGAGAATCTACTACGTACTGTCCCTGAAGGGTACCTACTGTGTAGTTATCAAAAGAAATATAATAGGAAACAGCGTCAGACTTGATCAGACGGTCATAGGAAATAACTGGGATTCCTGCATCTGCTGCTTCATCCATAACTGTATTAAGAGCCTCGCCATCGATAGCTGCTACAACTAACAGGTTAACTCCGTCGGAAATCAGGTTCTGAATATCGTTTACCTGACGGTCTGTCTCGTTGTCAGAGTATGTAAGCTCTACTTCGTATCCAGCATCTTCGAACTGTTTCTGCAGATAGGAACCATCACGATTCCAACGCTCCAGAGACTGTGTAGGCATTGAAATACCGATCTTTCCGCCAGCTGCTCCGTCTTCTGCCATTACTGGAACTGCAAGTGAACCAACTGCCATTGCTGCTACCATTGCCATTGCTACTTTTCTCTTCATGAAAAAAACCTCCCGTATCATTTTTATTTGCTATGTTCTATAGCTTTTTGATGGGATTATAATATCATATCGATGCTCTGTGTAAAATGGACTAATTTTGGATTGCTCTTTCATTTTTTGTGTTATGATATGCACAAAATTGTGCTGGGGTGGACATTTTTGTTGTGAAATTATGCTAGATTGTAATTATGTGCTATTGACATTTTTAATGTGTGAAGTGATATGCCAAAAAGAAGTATTGGAAAGGTGCATCTCGAAAATTTGCTATTTAATATGTTGAAAGTTGTCCAAATGCGTCCCTCCTGAAGAACTTTTCAACACATTAAATAGCAACGTTACTCATTAATCAAAGAACTGTATCCCCATCAGGGTGAGTCCCTGCGCCGGTGCGGTAGGACCAGCAGCAGAACGGTCTTTGGCATCCAGGATTTTCTGCATGCGCTCCGGTGGATACTGTCCATTTCCGATTTCAATCAAGGTGCCGGAAATAATGCGGACCATATTATAGAGGAAACCAGTTCCCGAAACGCGAATCGTAACTATGTCACCATCACGGAAAACTTCAATTCCGGTAACTGTACGGATAGTTGTTTTCACCTGGGCTCCGGAGCCGCAGAAACTGGCAAAATCATGCCTTCCGATCAGGTAGGATGTTGCCTCTCTCATTTTGTCCACATCTAATTTGTAATGATAGAAATAGGAATAAAGCCGCTCTGTTGGTACCGGAAATTTGCGGTTCAGAATGCGATATTCATATGTTTTCTCACTGTCACAGTATCTTGGATGGAAGTCCGGTTCCACTTCTTCAGACATCTGAATCCGGATATCCTCCGGCAGACGCTGGTTCAGAGCATAAGAAATCTTCTCTCCCGGGATGCGGGTGTTGGTGTCAAATACCGCTACGTTTCCAAGGGCGTGTACGCCTGCATCTGTACGACTGGCACCAATCGTTTCAATCTTTTCTCCCAGAAGCTCAGAAAGTGTATCATTCAACACTCCCTGTACTGTAATTCCATTGGGCTGTGTCTGCCAGCCACAATAATTCGTTCCATCATATGCTACAACAAGTCCAATTCGTTTCATCATCTTTCTCCTTGTGAAAATTCCCTCATCTGCATCCGTAGTCTATTTTAAGACTCTGAATACAGATGAGGGAACTATAACTTTTTAAATGGATGTTCAGTCGATTTAAATTCCAGCTGCCCTAAATCCAATTGCAACAGCCAGATACGCTGCCAAAATCACATATGCCATATGATCTCTTTTTTTATAACAAAGCGGTTTCATCTGGGTACGGTTATCGCCGCCATGATAGCATCTTGCTTCCATGGCCATGGCCAGATCATTTGCCCGTCGGAATGCGGAAATAAACAGCGGCACCAGAAGGGGAACCATGTTCTTCGCCTTCTGGATCAGATTCCCATTCTCGAAATCAGCTCCGCGGGCGATCTGCGCTTTCATGATCTTATCCGTTTCTTCCAGAAGAATAGGGATAAAACGTAGGGCGATCGACATCATCATAGCAATATCATGTACTGGTACATGGAGCTTATTCAGCGGGCGGAGCAGACGCTCCAGACCATCAGTCAGCTGGTTAGGCGTCGTCGTCAATGTCATAATGGAAGAACCGATCACCAGATAAACCAGTCGGATCGCCATAGTACCTGCCAGCACCAGACCTTCCTTTGTTACCTTAATAAATCCCAGCTTCCATACCACCTCACCAGGGGTAAGAATCATATTAAAAAATATGGTGATCAGAAGCAGCATGAAAATAGTCTTCAGACCTTTAAAAATAAACTTCACAGGAACCTTGGACAAAAGGATCATTCCTGCAAGAAATATAGTAGCCACTGCATATCCTGCGAAGGTGTGGAACAAAAATACAGATACAATAAATCCAATGGTTCCTACCAGTTTGGTTCTTGGATCCAGCTTATGAATCACTGAATCTGCCGGATAATACTGTCCAATGGTAATATCTCTGATCATTTGTTTCTGCCTCCCTTCTTAAGAAGTGAAGGCTTCTGCTTCTTTAAAGCTTCCAGAATCGTATCCCTGGCTTCCTCCACAGTGGTAGCTGTGGTATCCACATTCAGGCCATTTTCGGAAAGCGCATGCATGATATAGGTGATCTGCGGTGCCGCAAGTCCCATTCCTTCCAGTTCCTTATAATGGGAAAATACATTCTTCGGTGTATCGTCAAATACCATTTCCCCATGGTTCATAACGATCAGGCGTTCCACATATTTGGCAATGTCCTCCATGCTGTGAGAAACCAGGATAATGGTAATCCCTCTCATCTTATGAAGAGCCGCAATCTGATCCAGAATGTCATCTCTTCCCTGTGGGTCGAGCCCTGCAGTAGGCTCATCCAGGATCAGGATCTTCGGGTTCATTGCAAGAACACCTGCAATGGCAACCCGTTTCTTCTGGCCTCCTGAAAGCTCGAAAGGAGACTTGGTAAAATTCTCTTCCTTCACACCTACATGGGCAAGGGCCTTTTTTGCCTCTTCCTCAGCCTGCTCCCTGGAAAGTCCCTGATTCATAGGGCCAAAGCAAACATCTGCCAGAACTGTATTCTCAAACAGCTGGTGCTCCGGGTACTGGAATACCAGCCCCACCTCACTTCGAAGAGCCCGGCGGTTATAATTCTCCGCCCACACGTCTTCTCCATTATAAAGGATCTGACCGCTTGTAGGCTGGATCAAAGCATTAAAATGCTGGATCAAGGTTGATTTTCCACTTCCAGTATGACCAATCACACCAATGAACTGTCCATCCGGAATTACAAGATTTATATCTTTCAGGGCGTGGCTTTCATAAGCAGTACCCTGACTGTAAGTATAGGTCACGTTCTTAAGCTCTATCGACATAATGCACCCACCAATTCCTCTTTCGTCAGTATTCCTTCCGGAATGTCCACGCCAGCCTTGTGAAGCTCATGGGCGAGCAATGTCACCTGGGGTACATCCAGCCGGTATTTCTTCAGTGTCTCTACCTGGGAAAAAATTTCTCTTGGAGTTCCCTGCATTACCACATTTCCACCATCCATCACATAAACCTTGTTGGCATGGATCACTTCTTCCATATAATGGGTAATGAGGACAACGGTTACATTTTCTTTTTTATTGAGCTCGGAAACGGCTTTCAATACTTCTTTCCTGCCATTCGGGTCAAGCATTGCAGTTGGCTCGTCCAGTACAATACAGCTTGGACGCATCGCCACAACACCTGCGATGGCAACTCTTTGTTTCTGGCCTCCGGAAAGCTTGTTCGGAGACTGATAACGGTAAGCGGTCATTCCTGTCTTTTTCAGACTGTCATCCACACGCTTCCAGATTTCGTCTGTAGGTACTCCCATATTCTCAGGACCAAAGCCTACATCCTCTTCCACAACCGTACCAATGATCTGGTTGTCCGGATTCTGAAAAACCATCCCCGCTTTCTGGCGGATTTTCCACAGCTCCGGCTCCTTGGCTGTGTCCATATCATCCACCCACATGGTTCCCTCTGAAGGGATAAGCAATGCATTTATCTGCTTCGCCAATGTGGATTTTCCGGAACCATTGTGCCCCAGAACGGCCACAAAATCGCCGGCTTCAATGTCCAGGTTTACATCATTGACAGCACGCTGCGTTGCTTCCACATTGCCGTCCTCATCATACTTGAGATAGTCAAATCCCAGCTTGAATGCCTTGATAATTCCCATATTCTTTTTCCTCGTCTGTCAGGCCTTCAGCTCGTCCGTAGCTGCCGGAACTGCACCGGTCAACTCGTCCATTAACGCCCAGATTTCATCTTTTCCCTGCTTTGTCTCAGCGGAAAAAGGAATGATCTTACTGCCCGGGCGCAGCTTCAGTCCGTCCTTGATAGCCTTAATATTCTTCTGTACCTGACTTCTTTTCAGCTTATCCAGCTTGGTTGCAATAATGATCGGATTGTATCCGTTATTTACGATCCAGTCATACATCAGCTTATCATTTGCAGATGGATCGTGCCGGATGTCGATCAGGAGAAATACTGCCTTCAGAGTCTGTGAGGTATGAAGATAACGCTCGATCATCTTTCCCCACTTCGCCTTCTCGGTCTCCGGAACCTTGGCATATCCATAACCTGGAAGATCCACAAGGTACATAAAATCATTTACATTATAAAAATTGATAGTCTGTGTTTTTCCCGGCTGGGAACTTGTTCTTGCCAGCGCTTTTCGGTTCAGCAGACCGTTAATGAGGGAGGATTTTCCCACATTGGATTTCCCTGCAAAAGCAATTTCAGGTCTTCCTGTGTCTGGCAGTTTGCTGGTGATGCCACAAACGATATCCAGTGAAACGTTTTTAATTACCATTTTTCCTACCTCTCATTTCAGGCAAGTGCCCGTTCCAGCACTTCATTCATATTTTCCACAAACGTGATCTTCAGTCCGTCTGTGATCTCCTCATCCAGTTCTTTGATGTCCGGTTTATTGGACTTTGGAACCAGTACTTCTTTAATCTTGGCGTACTTAGCTGCAAGAAGCTTCTCTTTCAATCCGCCGATTGGAAGTACACGACCTCTTAAGGTGATTTCACCAGTCATGGCAAGGTCCGCTCTTACCGGCTTGTCAATAATGGCAGAAAGCATTGCGGTTGCCATGGTAATTCCGGCTGACGGACCGTCCTTTGGCACTGCCCCTTCCGGAATATGTACGTGAATGTCATTTTCCTGGAAAAATTCCTGATTGATTCCATATCTGGCTGCTACAGAGCGGATGTAGCTGATGCCCGCTGTTGCAGACTCCTTCATCACGTCTCCAAGCTGTCCGGTAAGCACAAATTCCCCTTTACCCGGCATAATATTTACTTCGATCTGAAGGGTATCACCGCCAACCTGTGTCCAGGCAAGACCTCTTGCGATACCAACCTCATCCTTTTTATTCGCCATCAGGTAATTGTATTTCTCCTGCCCCAGAAAGCTCTCAAGGTTCTTGCCAGTGACCGTTACCTTCTCTTTGCCATCTTCCATGATCAGACGTGCTGTCTTACGACAGATCTGACCGATGAGACGTTCCAGATTGCGGACACCGGCTTCCTTCGTATAATTATTGATGATTTTTCGAAGAGCGCCGCCCTGAATGGAAAGTTTACCTTTCTCAATTCCATTGGCTTCCATTTGCTTGGGAATCAGATGCTCCTTTGCAATGTGCTCTTTCTCATTCTCCGTATAACCGCTGATCTCAATGACCTCCATTCGGTCAAGAAGCGGTCTTGGGATTCCCTGAATATCGTTGGCTGTTGCAATAAACAACACCTCTGAAAGATCCTGGGGAAGCTCCACATAATGGTCATTGAAATGACTGTTCTGCTCCGGATCCAACACCTCAAGAAGCGCAGAAGAAGTATCTCCCTTGTAATCACTGCTCGTCTTGTCAATTTCGTCCAGAAGCATAAGCGGATTGGCAACCTTTGCCTGCTGAAGGGCAACCGTAATCCTTCCCGGCATAGCACCCACATAAGTCTTTCTATGTCCGCGGATCTCAGCTTCATCCTTCACACCACCAAGACAGATACGGACATAACGCTTGCCAGTGGCTTCTGCAACAGATTTTGCAATAGAAGTCTTACCGGTTCCAGGAGGTCCCACAAGGCAAAGTATAGGAGATTTTCCTTTATGTGTCAGCTTACGTACAGACAGAAATTCCATAATACGCTCTTTTACATCTTTCAGACCATAATGACCTTCTTCAAGAATCTTCCAGGCTGCCTTCAGGTCTTCAGAATCCTCTGAGCACTTATCCCACGGAAGGGAAAGAAGTGTCTCAATATATCCCCGCAGAATGCTGCTCTCAGCGGCATTGGTGCTGGTGATTTTAAAGCGGCCGATTTCTTTGAAAATGCGATCCTTTACTTCCTGGGAAGCAGTAAGCTCTTTGGCTTTTCTGCGGAACTCCTCAGCCTCATCAGCAGTATTGTCCTCGCCAAGCTCCTCCCGTATCAGTTTCAGCTGTTCTCTCAAAATATATTCACGCTGGTTTTTATCTACACGCTTTTTCAGTTTCTGCTGAAGGTCGTGGCTGATATCCAGCACATTGATCTCATTGCTCAAAATGGCACCAAGAAGCTCATATCTGTCTGTCAGTCTTGCTGCCTCCAGAAGCTTCTGTTTGCTCTGCCAGGAAAGAGGCAGATTAATTACGATCTGGTCGATCAGCTCCGGTGCTTTCTCTATATTCATGATCTGGGCAGCCAGTTCTTTTCCAATCTTTCCACCCTTAGCGCAATAAGTTTGGAACAGCTCCCTGATACTTCTGTACATTGCCTCCAGCATCGCCTGAGGCAGTTCCTCTTCTTCCTCATTAACAAGAACAGTCTCTGCTCTTAAATATGGTGTCTCCTGTTCCAGACCAAGAAGTTCCGCCCTTCTTTTTCCCTCAACAAGAACACGCAGCAGGTTGTCAGGAAGTTTCACAACCTGCTTAATATATGCAATAGTTCCTACCTGAAACAGCTGTACAAATCCAGGATCTTCAATCTGGGGATCCTTCTGGGTTACCAGAAAGATCTTCTGATCCTGAAACATTGCCGCTTCGATTGCCTTTTTGGAACGTTCCCTGCTTACATCGAAATGAATGATCATTCCCGGAAGAATGGTAGTTCCGCGAAGGGCAAGGGCAGGAAGTACATTGATTGGCTCACTCATTTGTAGTCAAATCCCTTCATCAGGCTGTTTCCGGAGTACCCTTTTTGTGTGCACGCTGGCTTCTTCTGCCTGTATTTGCCGGATTCACCGGCTGCGCAGGAGCTTCCCCATGAACGATCTGAGGTTCACCAGTTCCCTCTACAGCTTCTTTTGTAATAATGCATTTACGAATGGTATCGTCAGACGGAGTCTTATACATCAGATCCATAAGAGTGCTCTCCATGATTGCACGAAGTCCTCTGGCTCCGGTTTTGCGTTCCATGGACTTTCTCGCCATAACGCGAAGTGCTTCATCTTCAAAATCAAGCTCTACTCCATCAAGTTCAAACAGTTTATGGTACTGCTTGGTCAGTGCGTTCTTCGGCTCCTGAAGGATGCGAAGAAGTGCGTTCTCATCAAGTCCGTCTAAGGTTACCACTACAGGCACACGTCCTACAAACTCCGGAATCAGTCCATAACGGATCAGGTCCTCAGGCATTACCTGCTTGAACAGTTCACCAACATTCTGTTCCTCTTTGGAAGCGACTTCTGCGCCAAAGCCAATTGCCTTGGTATCCTGTCTTCCCTCAATGATCTTCTCCAGACCGTCAAAGGCACCGCCGCAGATAAACAGAATATTTGTAGTATCAATCTGGATGAATTCCTGATGCGGATGCTTTCTTCCACCCTGAGGAGGAACACTTGCAACAGTGCCTTCCAGAATTTTCAGAAGTGCCTGCTGTACACCCTCTCCGGAAACATCACGAGTGATGGAAACATTCTCGGATTTACGTGTGATCTTGTCGATCTCATCTATATAAATAATTCCGTACTGTGCTCTGTCAATATCATAATCAGCAGCCTGAATGATTTTCAGAAGAATATTCTCAACATCTTCACCTACATATCCTGCCTCTGTCAGGGTAGTGGCGTCTGCAATGGCAAACGGTACATTCAGAAGTCTTGCCAGTGTCTGGGCAAGAAGTGTCTTACCGGAACCAGTTGGTCCAAGCATAAGGATATTGCTCTTCTGAAGCTCTACATCCAGATTCCTGGAAGCAGTAACACGTTTGTAATGATTGTATACAGCAACAGAAAGTGCTTTCTTTGCCTCATCCTGTCCGATTACATAGTCGTCCAGAATTGCATGGATTTCCTCTGGTTTCATCAGATTGATCTCAGATCCAAGAATATCTTCCTGATCGTATCCTCCAAATTCTTCCTCCATGATCTCCGAGCAGATACCTACACACTCATCGCAGATGTAGGCACCATCAGGTCCGGCGATTAATTTGCGGACCTGATCCTCGGTTTTCTGGCAAAAGGAACATCTTACTTTTCCTTCTCTTATCTTCTCAGCCATGAATCTTTAACTTTTCCTTTCTTTTAAATAAAGCAACCTTATTCAGAGCTATTCTGAAAAAAGTTTTCTTTATTTCTTAAAATTTGAAATTATTCTGTAAAATATACCTATTTTACAAAATTATCCCATTTTACAAGATAAGACTCCTGTTAGTTCAGGAGTCTTTTCTTACAGTAGCATGCAAAAGAAAACTCCGGCTATTAGAGTTCTAAAAACTCCAGGGGGATTTCTTTTGTTTTCAGTTTAGGCGGGAAAGTTTATACTGGAAATACACAAATATATTACATCTTCATCAGTGTACACTCGGTTATCCAGTTACAGTTTTTCCCTATTTGTGGGTTACAACACCATCGATCAGACCATAAGCCAATGCTTCCTCTGCGGACATGTAATTGTCACGGTCTGTATCTTTCTCTACTACCTCAAGAGGCTGTCCGGTGTTTGCAGCCAGAATTTCATTTAATGTTCTCTTTGTCTTGGCAATGTGATCTGCCACGATCTGGATCTCAGTAGCCTGTCCCTGGGCTCCGCCAGATGGCTGATGGATCATGATCGTAGAATTCGGCAGTGCAAATCTCTTACCCTTTGTACCACCAGCAAGAAGGAATGCTCCCATGCTGGCAGCCATTCCCAGACAAATAGTGGAAACGTCGCACTTGATATACTGCATGGTATCGTAGATAGCCATACCAGCTGTCACGGAACCACCCGGGCTGTTGATATAAAGCTGGATATCCTTTCCAGGATCCTCTGCTTCCAGAAAAAGCAACTCAGCAACTACCAGGCTGGCACTTACATCGTTTACTTCCTCTCCCAGGAAAATGATTCTGTCCTTCAGAAGCCTTGAATAGATGTCGTAGCTTCTCTCCCCTCTGCTTGTCTGCTCAATGACATAAGGCACTAAACTCATATATTCCCTCTTTTCTTATCAGATGCGCTCCACCTGGTCTGCATTATAATGCGCCAGAGAGAGCGCTTTCATAACAAAATAATTTTTCCCTCTTGGGATGTGCAGTTATCTGCCTGCTGATTATTCAGCGTCTGCTGCTTTCTCAACTTCAACTGCTGCATCAGCGATAACAGTAACAGCCTTCTGAACAGCCATATCTTTCTTCATCTGCTCAAGTCCGCTCTCACCGATAGCTTCTCTGATCTTGTCAGCTTCCATCTTGTAAGCATCTGCCATCTTCTGGATTTCTTCTGTGATCTCTTCTTCAGATGGCTGGATGTTCTCAGCCTCAGCTACTTTCTCAAGAACCAGTCTTGTCTGGATTCTCTTGAGAGCCTGTGGCTTCATGTCTTCCATCATCTTGTCCATGCTCTGGCCTGTGAACTGGAAGTACTGCTCCATGGATAATCCCTGCTGCTGCATTCTTCTGGAGAAATCGTCCATCATCTGACGGCACTCTGTCTTTGTCATAAGCTCCGGAATATCCATCTGTGCATTCTCAATTGCTTTATCTACTGCAGCGTTCTCTTTTGCAGTTCTTGCTTCTTTCTCTTTCTTCTCTGTCAGTTTCTTCTTAACATCTTCTTTGTACTCAGCAAGAGTATCAAATTCAGATACGTCTTTCGCAAACTCATCGTCAAGCTCCGGAACCTCTTTGGTCTCGATCTTCTTAACGTCACACTGGAATACAGCTTCCTTGCCAGCAAGCTCTTTTGCCTGATATTCCTCTGGGAAAGTAACCTTAACTTCTACATGGTCACCAGTGTTTGCTCCAACAAGCTGATCCTCGAATCCCGGGATAAATGTACCGGAACCAAGTGTAAGTGCGTAGTCAGTTCCTTTACCGCCGTCAAATGCAACACCATCAACAAATCCTTCGAAATCGATTGTTGTGATATCGCCGTTTGCAGCTGCACGATCCTCAACTGCAACTGTTCTTGCATTCTTATCCTGCTCTTTCTTAACCTCAGCGTCAACTTCCTCGTCTGTTACAGCAATCTCAGACTTCGGAACCTCTACACCCTTGTAATCTCCAAGAGTAACCTCTGGTTTCACAGCTACATCAGCTGTGAAGATAAGAGCTTTACCTGGCTCCATCTGTGTAACATTGATCTCCGGCTGGGAAACGATCTCAAGATCGCACTCGCCAAGAGCTTTTGTATACTCCTGTGGTACAAGAGAATTAACAGCGTCTTCCATGAATACACCCTTGCCATACATGCTCTCGATCATCTTTCTCGGAGCTTTTCCTTTACGGAATCCTGGAAGGCTGATTCTGCTTTTCTGTTTCTGGTAAGCTTTCTCCATTGCTTTGTCTAAATCTTCAGCGGAAACTTCGATGGTAAGCTTCGCCATGTTTTTCTCTAATTTCTCCACCTGTAAACTCATTTTCGTGTTCCTCCTTAATATATATCTCTCTGCATTCTTTCTGCGGTTATAAATGCGCAGGGTTTCCCCCTATTATTACAGTCATTGTAGAAGTATAGCACACCCCAATAAAAAACGCCAGTGTTTTTTATTGTTTTCCCTGTTATTTTTTGTGGAATTTTCCCTGTTATTCCTTGAAAATCAAGGTTTTTCAGAATATTTCCTACTTGTATACTACGGATTCTGCAATCTGGTCTGCTTTTTCCTGTCCAAGGAGCTGGGAAATCAGGGAAAGGGAAAAGTCAATTGCAGTTCCAAGTCCACGGCTTGTAGTAATATTTCCATCAATTACAACCTTTTCTTCAGACTTCACAGCATCTCCAAGACCGTCCATGCAGGCCGGGTATGCAGTGGCCTTCTTTCCATGTAAAAGTCCAATTTCTGCAAAAACAGTAGGTGCCGCGCAGATGGCTGCTATCTTACCTCCATTATTATAGAAGCTTTTAACCAGATCGGTAAGTGGCTCGAATCCTCCAAGATAAGTGGTTCCAGGCTGCCCGCCTGGGAGAACCAGCATGTCCGCGTCGGAGAAATCCGCCTCACGGAAGGTGGTATCGGTCAGCATGGTAATTCCATGGGCTGTGGTGATCTGTTTGGTGTTTTTAATAGAAACGGTTGTAATAGTGATTCCTGCTCTTCGCATAAGATCAACTACAGTTAAGCCTTCAATGTCTTCAAAACCGTCGGCGAGGAAGATGTATACTTTTTTGCTCATAGTGGAACCTCCTGATTCATTTTCACAATTATTTACTTATAGTTACTGCTCACTGGTAATATTCCGCGAGGTGTTTTTTGTAGGCAAAGCTCACATTTTCTTTCCTTTATCAGCAGCTCCCTGCAATGCTTCAAACACAGCACTGCGGAAACCATTTTTTTCCAGGATACGCACACCCTCAATGGTCGTTCCTGCCGGGGAGCATACCATATCCTTCAGTTCTCCCGGATGCATGCCTGTCTCCAGAAGCAGCTTCGCACTTCCAAGTACAGCCTGGGCAGCAAACTGATAGGCCTGTTTTCTTGGCATTCCCTGTGCCACAGCGGCATCTGCCATTGCTTCAATAAACATAAATACATAAGCCGGAGAGCACCCACTGACTGCGCTGACTGCGTCCATCAGCCTTTCTGGTACCACCTCTGTGCGACCGAAGCTGTTTGTAATGGCAAGAATCTGATCCAGATCCTCTTCTGTTACCCGATCATTGACACAGGCACCTGTCATTCCTGCCCCTACCTGTGCCGGGGTATTCGGCATAAGACGTACCACCTTTAACGGCTGCTCACATTTTTCTTCCAGCCATGCAAGAGTTTTACCGGGCGCAATTCCTACGATCATATGCTGTGGTGTCAGGAAATTTTTAATTTCACCGATTACCTCCTCATAGAATTGAGGCTTTACTGCTAATATAACAATATTTGCATTTTTCACAACTTCACAATTATCCAGAGTTGTCACAACTCCAAGTTTTTCCTGACTTCTTCTACTTCCTTCTTCTGTGAGATTTGAAACAATAATCTCATTTTTTTCAAACACACCATTTTTCAGGATTCCGCCGATCATTGCAGAACCCATATTTCCACATCCGATAAATCCGATTTTCATATCTTTGCGCTCCCTTCATGTAGGTCATTTGTTTGTTATTACTCATTATAAAATAAAAATTTTATCTCTTTTTCCCTTTACTTAGAGTACTGTTATGATACTCTGTAGAGTAGGTCACATCCTCCCCAAACCACTTAGGCGGCTGGTAGGCATGAGCGGCTTCTTCGTTTGGGAATTCCACCTCTGCCAGGAGAAGACCTTCGTAAGGGGCTTTGAATACGTCCAGTTCAATGGACAGGCCGTCTTTCTCGGGGATCACATAGCGGATCTTGGAGATCACGATTCCGTCTGCTTTTGATTTTAAGTGCTCATAGGATTCTTTTGTTAGCGGCAGATTGTATTCCTCTCTTGCCAGAAGTCCCTTGGATTTATAAGTCAGATAGTAATTGTCATTGGATTTGCGGATTCGCACTACCGGCTCTGTGCACAGATAGCCCTGCTCAATTGCCTTGCTTGGATACTGTTCCAGGTTTTCCGGAAGGTTTTCTCTCTTAACAAGAAACTTTCTCTCAATTTCCAACTTAGTTTCCTCCTCATGTTTTTTATGAAAAGCACGAACTTTTCAGCTCTCCGTATATACAAAATTGAGGGCAAACACCCTTGCCCTCAATTTTACTCTTCTACCTTTTTTTATGCAACAACTGATTAAATATTAAATTTATTCCATTTTCTCTTCCACCGGATCCGGGGTCCAGTTTTTCCTTCCGAATCTGGTCGCCAGAGTCAGCATCTCCTTCTGCAATTCTTTGCTGAACTGTCCTTCTTTCAGGCGCCACTTCCAGTTTGTTCCCAGAGTGGATGGCTGATTAATGCGGGCAGAATTATCAAGCTGCAGATAATCCTGAATCGGAATAATACATCTTCCGGCTACACTTCCCATAACCAGACGGATCATATTCCGGCAGATGCCTTTCTCATCATCGTGGAAGTTCCACAGATATTCCCGAACCATATGACGCTCCTCAGGGGTAATATCCCCATACCAGCCAAGCAGTGTCTCATTGTCGTGGGTTCCGGTATAAACCACACAGTTATTTGTGTAGTTATGAGGCAGATAATCACTGGCATTTCCAGTATCCCGCTCATCAAAGGCAAACTCGATTACTTTCATGTTTGGATAACCGCTCTCTTCCACAAGACGCTTCACAGAGTCAGTCATGAAGCCAAGGTCCTCAGCAATAATATCCTTGTGTCCCAACCGATAGGAAACGGTACGGAAAAGATCCATTCCCGGTCCTTTTTCCCACCAGCCACGTTTTGCATCCTTGTCACCATATGGAATCGCATAATATTCATCAAATCCACGGAAATGATCAATGCGGACAACATCATACATATTAAAGCAATGTGCCAGACGTTTGATCCACCACTCGAATCCGGTATTTTTATGCACATCCCATCTGTACAGCGGATTTCCCCAAAGCTGTCCTGTTGCAGAAAATCCATCTGGCGGACATCCGGCTACCTGTGTAGGCTCGTTATTTTCATCCAGTTTGAAAAGTCCTGGATTTGCCCAGGTATCTGCGCTGTCCATGGCAACATAGATCGGAATATCTCCGATAATACGAATTCCTCTTCTGTTTGCATACGCTTTCAGTTTCGCCCACTGTTCATAAAATTTGAACTGCATATACTCCTGGAATTCAATTTCAAAATACAGTTCTTTTCTGTAATAATCCAGTGCATTATTCCAGCGAAGACGGATGTCCTCCGCCCATTCTGTCCACGGAATTCCCTCAAAACGATCCTTCACCGCCATAAAAAGTGCATAATCGCCAAGCCAATGCGCCTGCTCCTGCTGGAATCTTACAAAGTCAGGATTTTTGGAAATATCGCTTCTCTCATAGGCTTTACGAAGAAGTTTGTATCGTCCTTTGTAAATTTTCTCATAATCCACATCATCTTCCCTGGAACCGAAATCCACAGCATCACACTCTTTTTCCGTAAGCACTCCCTCTTCGATCAGGTCTTCCAGACTGATAAAATAAGGATTTCCTGCAAAGGTGGAAAAAGACTGATAAGGTGAATCACCGTAGCTGGTTGGTCCAAGGGGCAGAATCTGCCAACAGCCCTGTCCGGCTGCCTTCAACTGATCCACAAACTCATAGGCACTTTTTGAAAAACATCCAATTCCGTATTTTGAAGGCAGACTACTGATTGGAAGCAGCACGCCACATTCTCTCTGATTTCCCATTTTTTCCTCCCTGTTCAAAAGCATCATACTTTAGCATATATTGTTACACTTATTACAGTTTAACATACATGTTTATATCATGCCACAATTCATGTACTTAAATCAATATCATTTTTTCAAGAAATATAGTGTTTTTTCTAATAATAATGATATTTCTTTTTATTCTTCACCAGACAGGACACAGAACCGGTCAATCCCAGAGCTTCTGCCATATGCGTTTTCTCTCCTTTTTGCTTTCCCGATCTGTAAAGCAGCACAAAAAATCCGAAATCGGACCTTTTTTAATAGATTTAGTCCGATTTCGGATTATGATCAAGACATAGAAACAAACTGCTTACATGCATTCAGCTTAGATTTAGCAAACCAAATTTTATACATGTAAGCTATATTGTACCTTTCGCTTATTTAATAAATAGTTATTTAATAGCAGGCAATTTTACGCTGTTCGACTTCCTCTTGTACCAGCCATTCTGGTACTGGTATCAAATTCACGAAGTCTCCGTTTGGATTCCTCGCTTAAATTTCTCGGTACCTGAACCTGGACGGTTACGTACAGATCACCGTAGACTCCAGCTTTTCCCATTGCCTGGATACCTTTTCCTTTCAGACGGATCTTGCTGCCAGACTGTGTGCCTTCCGGGATACGGCACATTACCTGGCCATTCAGGGTCTGGACTTTTGCCTCACCGCCCAGAGCAGCTGTGATGAACGGCACATTTACGGTGGTGTAAACGTCGGTGCCTTTTCGCTCAAAGCCAGGGCGCTCGCCTACATGAACCTTCAGAAGAAGATCCCCTGCGGGAGCACCTCCGTAACCTGGATTTCCTTTGCCTCTCAGACGGATACTCTTGCCGTTGTCAATTCCGGCAGGAATGTGAACTTTCAGAGTCTGTTTTCCACTGCCGTCTGCACCAGAAAGATTAATCAGCTTGTCGCAACCAAATGCTGCCTCGTTGAAGCTGATGGAAATTTCTGCGTTCAGGTCCTGGCCTTTCTTCTGGTGACTGCCACTAAAGCCGCTATTGCAGCTGTTTCCAAAGCCATCTCCATAACCGGTACCATCAAAACCTCCACTGCCGAAACTACCATTAAATCCGCTTCTAAAAGAGCCGTTTTCAAAACCAGAGTGACCAAAACCGCTTCCTCCAAATCCGTGTGCGGAACCAGCCTTTCCAGAATTGCTTCCTCCTCCGAAGCCTCCTCCAAACAGATTCTTCAGAATATCGTCCATGTCACCACCTTCGAAATGAAATTCCTGATAGCTGCCATCCGGACTTCTGTAAGCACCGCTATGACTATTTCCAAAACCGCCAAAGCCACTGAATCCAGAGCCGTCAAAGCCGCCGTTTCTATTAAAGCCACCTTCACCATATCCGGCACCGCCAGCACCTTCTTCAAATGCTGCATGACCGAACTGATCATAGAGTTTTTTCTTCTCAGGGTCACTGAGCACATTATATGCTTCTGTGACTTCCTTAAACTTTTCTTCAGCATCCGGATTTCCCGCGTTTGAATCCGGATGGTATTTCTTTGCCATCTTACGATAAGCTTTCTTTATAGCATCTTTATCCGCGCTGCGACTGATTCCCAGCACTTCATAATAATCTCTCTTTGCTCCCATACTGGTCACCTCTGACTCCTCATATTGCGAAATAAATTCATTACTGCCCACAGCTTTCATCCATATACTTTGTAATATATTTTCTGAATACAGTAATGTCAATTTATTGTAACTATTCAGTATCTACAAATTCCCCGGAATCTCTTCCGGGGAATGCTGTTGTCCATCTCCCGAACATCCACGGGAAATAACTTTTATTTTTGTTCTATTTGTAATATAACATTCATTCTTTTAAAAGTCAAGGTATGGAACATAATTTCATATTTTTTTCACATTAGGCTTTTTCAAACAGGCTTTAGAGTATTTTCAAGGTTACTGTTCACTGGTCAATGTCATTTAGTTAATTTTCAAGGTTAGATCTTATACATGAGGTCTAACCTCTTTTTTAGTTTTTCCCTAAATAG